>VBFW01000269.1 GCA_005880525.1 Chloroflexota bacterium
CGCCGTCTTCGTCGTTGTCGCAATCGGAGCGTTCTCGCTTGCTTACTGGCTGACCCAGAACGTCGGCCTTCACCCCCTGGTCGTGCCGCCGCAGGATATGCGGGAGAAGCACTGGATGGTGGCAGCCGGCGCGGCTGCGTTCGTGGTAGCGGTCGACGCCTTCGTGTTCGTCCTCATCATCGTCAAGCACCGCCGAGAACGCCTGGCCAAGGAAGCGGGGAGCGCCCCCGTCTTGAGGGGTTAGCGCAATGGCACGCAGCAGCCGATGGAACCTCCCTGGCGTCTTTCAGGTGCAGCGCCTGCCGATCCGAGTGGTGCTCATCACCGCCGCCATCTCTTACCTGCTTCAGATCGGCGCCATCCTCCAGGGCTACCCGCTCTACGGCATCGTGGCGGTGACAATCCTGCCGTGGATTCTCGTCTTTGCATTCGAGTACATCTGGAAGTACGAGCATTACGGCTTCTTTGCGTTCCTGCTCGCCTTCGTCTTGCTGCAGTTAGGCCATCTCTCCGAGCACACGGTCCAGATCGTTCAGCTCTATGCGTCTGGCGGCAACCTGGCCGTGTCGCATGGAGTCTTCGGCCAGCTCGACTTCGAGACCGTCCATGTCGTCTGGGACTCGTCAGTGTGGCTCGGGCTCGCGATCTGCCTCTATAAGTTCTCGCGCAACCGCTGGCTGTACGTAGCGTTCATCTTTGCGAGCCTGCACGAGGTGGAGCATCTCTACCTCTACTACATCTACAACACCGACAGAACCTTCTATCTAATGGGCGGCCTGACCGGCGTGATGGGTTACCAGGGGGTCATCGGCTCTCCCCTCTACCGGCCGTACCTCCACTTCTTCTACAACTTCATGGTCGTCACGCCGATGCTCATCGCGTTCGCCCGGCAGACCGAGCACGCGTACGACCAGTTCCTGGCCAAGGCGCTGCCCGACCTGAGCGAGCGGGAGCTCGTCCAGACCACCAATCGTCTCGAGCGCGTGGTGGCGAAGGCCGGCGACGTGATCGTCCGCCAGGACGACCCCTCCGACCGCTTCTACATCGTCACCAAGGGCGAGGTCGAGCTGATCGTGTCGAGCAAGGAGGGATGGGAGCGCACGGTCGCGACACTTGAGCCGGGCCGCTTCTTCGGCGAGCTTGGCATTCTGACGGGGCGCAACGCGGCCACGGCCCGCGCCAAGACGCACACAGAGCTGCTGGCTCTGGATTCGCGCAGCTTCACCGAGCTGATGAAATCGGACGCCAAGGTGCGCGCCGACGTGGACGAAGACATGCGCCGGCTTCACGATCTCAAGTACGCGACGACGGGACCAGGGCCGGCCGACGGCCACTGAGCTTGGCCGCACAACCCACGGTCCTCATCGTCGGCGCAGGGTTTGCCGGGCTGAGCTGCGCCAAGGCGCTCGCAAGAGCGCCGGTCCGGACCATCCTGCTCGACCGTAACAACTACCACCAGTTCAGCCCGCTGCTGTACCAGGTGGCGACCTCGGCGGTGGACAGCTCCGACATCGCCTACCCGGTGCGCGCGATCCTGCGCAAGATCCCGAACGCGCAGTTTCGTCTTGGCGATGTCGAGGTGGTCGACCTCGAACGCCGCACCGTGCGCACCGATCGAGGCAGCATCAGCTACGACTTTCTGGTGCTGGCCTGCGGCAGCACCAGCACGTACTTCGGCAACGAGAGCATCGCCGAACGCTCGTACGCGATGAAGACGCTGACCGACAGCCTGTTGCTTCGCAATCACATCCTGTCGCGCTTCGAATCTGCGGACTGGGCTGTCGACGAGCGCGCACGCAAAGAGCTGCTCACATTCGCCATCGTGGGCGGCGGGCCGGCGGGCGTGGAGTGTGCCGGCGCCCTCGCCGAGCTGATCGCGCGCGTGCTGAGGCGCGACTTCAAGGAGCTCGACACCCGAGCCGCGGAGATACTGCTGCTGCAGTCAGGGCCTGCGCTGCTCGAGCCTTTTGCGCCCAAGCTGCGTGAAGCCGCGAAGCGCAAGCTCGAGCGGATGGGCGTGCAGGTGCTTTTGAACACTCGCGTCGTCGAGGTGCGCGACGGAGAGATACAGCTCGCCGACGGCACCGTGCGCCCGGTCGGCACGGTGATCTGGACCGCCGGTGTCGAAGGAGCGCTGATCGCCGAGGGCCTGTCTGAAATCGCCGGCGGGGCTCGGCACACCATCAAAGTCGGGCCCACCCTGCAGGTGCCAGGTAATCCCGAGGTTTTCGTCATCGGCGACCTGGCAGCATTCGACGCGGGCGGCGGTCATCAGCTGCCTCAGCTCGCCCCGGTCGCTATCCAGGAAGGCCTTGTGGCGGCCCAAAACATCAATGCCCTCGCCCGCAACCGGCCCTTGCGGCAGTTCGCATATCGCGACAAGGGCATCATGGCCACGGTCGGCCGCAACACCGCGGTCGTCCAGGCGGGCCCCGTCCGGATGAAGGGCAGGATCGGGTGGCTCGTCTGGCTCTTCTTGCACCTCGTGAGCATCGCCGGCTTCCGCAACCGAATGAGCATCATGCTCAACTGGACATGGAACTACTTTTTGCGCGATCGACCCGTGCGGTTGGTGATCGGCGATAGCGACCGGCGGCTCGAGCGCCTGTTCCAGCTTCCATATCTGCACCGCGCCCTGCCCGATCTTACTGAGGCCGACCTGGTCGCAATGTGGAGCAGGCTGCGCTGGCGCCAGATTCGACCGGGCGAGGTCATCCTGCGCGAGGAGGAACCTGCCACGTCCTTCTTCATCGTCACAAGTGGGGAGGTCGAGATCGAGGTGGCCAGCCCTGACGGTGCCCCGCATCGCCTCGCGCGCATCGGGCCGGGCGGTTTCTTTGGAGAGGTGGGCTGCCTGACGGGCCGAAGCGACGGCACGATCCGGGCGACGACCGCGGGCGAGCTGATCGCATTCGAGCGCAAGGGATTCATCGAACTCATGGCCCACTCACCGGTCGTCAGGACGGATGTGGAGGCCCAGATGCGGCGCCTGCACGAGCTTAAATACGCCACGCGGCCGGGTCCGGCCGTCACGGTTGGTCAATCGGGAGGTCACGGATGAGCGACGACGAGCAGAAGGACAAGCCGGCCAAGCCGGACAAGCCCGCGTGGGAGGACTCGCATACAGCCGCGTCGCTGCCGTCGTGGTGGCAGCCTGATGCTGGCGAAACCAAGCCCGCGGCCGCGCAGCCGCCCGCTGCTCAGCCAGAGACCCCGCCACTGGAAGCGCCAATGCCGCACTCCTCTGTGCCCACCCAGCCGCCTTCTCCAGTGGACTGGCCGGTTTCGACCACTGCCAAAGAGCTGCCTACGCCCCACCATCAGCCCCGATGCAGAGCACGCCGCCGCCTGCGATGCAGCCGCCCGCCAACCGGAACGAGAAAACGAGGGTTCTGGGCGTCATTCCGGCGGCAGCTCCGCCGACGGCCATCCTCGTCGTGAGATCCGGCCCAGACATGGGATTCAAGTTCAGGATCAAGCCGGCCGGTGTCGCGTCGCTCGGCCGCGACCTTGAGAACGAGGTCGTTCTCGACGACCCGGCCGCCTCCCGCCGCCACGCTGAGATCGAGTTCAAGGAGGGGGCCTACGTCCTGACCGATCTGGGCAGCATCAACGGGACGTTGGTCAACGATCACCGCGTGACGACGAAACAAAGACTCGCCCACGGCGATCGGATAGTCGTCGGTCAGGACGAGATCGTGATCTCGATCATGTGACCTGGTGCCGAGAGGGAGATTCGAACTCCCACGTCCTTTCGGACATCGGTTTTTGAGACCGACGCGTCTGCCATTCCGCCACCTCGGCGCGTTCTACAGGCCGGACGATGATTATCATTCGCCGGTGCGCGCCGCCGCCCTGGCCGCGCTGGCAATAGTGCTCGCAGCTTGCAGCACACCGTCCGCGCCGGCTGCAGCAATCTCGCAAGCCCCTGCCACGAACGGCAGAACGGGCCCGGTGATCTCACCTGCCCCGATCACTCCGCCGACCCCGCCGGGCGAGAACACGCTGGCGTTCACCTGCGCCGACTCGAGCGGCGGCACCCCGGGCAACGTGCACATAACCGATGTTCGCGTCTCGCAGGAGCCCGGCTTCGATCGCTTCGTGATCCAGTTCGACGGAACCGTGCCGGCCTTCACCGTGAAGCGCCAGGCCAAGCCGGTGTTCTCGCAGGGCGGCTCCGGGCAGACGATCACGCTCAGCGGCACGGCAGGAATTCTGGTGCAACTGCACACTGCGACTCAGGCCGGCACGTACAGCGGATCGACCGACTTCACCCAGGCCGACTTTCGCGTCCTCAAGGAGGCTCGGCTCACTGAAGACTTCGAGGGCTACGTCGGGTGGGGAT
>VBFW01000189.1 GCA_005880525.1 Chloroflexota bacterium
TGCCCACCATGGACGCGCTGTTGACGAGCACCGGCGGCTGCACTTCCAGGTAGCCGTGCTCGCGCGTGTGCACGTCGAGCATGAACTGCACGAGCGCGCGCTCGAGGCGCGCTCCCTCCCCGAGCAAGAAGGCGAATCGCGAAGCGGAAACGCGGGCGGCGTGCTCGAAGTCCATGATGCCGAGGCTCTCGCCGAGGTCGTAATGCGTGCGCGGTGACGCAAGCTCGCGCTTGCTCCCCCACTCCCGCACCACGACGTTGTCGGCCTCCGTCTTCCCGACGGGCACGGAGTCGTCAAAGATGTTCGGGACCCTCATGAGCAGGTCGTCCAGCTCGCGTTTCACGGCCTCCGCCTGCGCCAGGTCGGCGCGCGCGCGCTCCGCCATGTCCTTCAGGCGGCCCTTCAAGGATTCGTCGCGCGACTGCGCGAACTCTTTCGACAGCCGGTTCTGATCGGCCTTGATCGTCTCCGCGGCGTGCAGGTGCTCGCGCCAGCGGCGGTCGAGCTCGAGGATGTCGTCGACGGGCGCGTCCTCGCCCTTCAGCTGCGCCGCTTTGCGCACACGATCGGGGTCGCGCCGGATCAGTTCCAGCGGCAGCACTACTGCGGCGCCTCGGGCTTCATGGTCGGAAACAGGATCACGTCGCGGATCGCGGGCTGGTCGGTGAGCAGCATCACGAGCCGGTCGATGCCCATGCCCATCCCCCCGCACGGCGGAAGGCCGTACTCGACAGCACGCAGGAAGTCCTCGTCCATAGGGTGCGCCTCGACCTCGCCGGCCGCGCGCCTGGCCGCCTGCTCCTCGAAACGCTGCCGCTGGTCGACCGGATCGGTCAGCTCGGTGAAGGCGTTGGCGTACTCGCGGCCGAGGATGATCAGCTCGAACCGTTCCACGAACCGGGGGTCGTAGTCACAGCGCTGCGCCAGCGGCGAGATCTCGATGGGGTAGTCGATGACGAACGTCGGCTGCCGCAGCGTGGGCTCGACGTGCTCCTCGAAAAGATCGTTGAGCTCGATGCCATACGCCTGCCGGCCCGTGTGCTCCAGCACGAGGTCGGACATGCGCTCACGCCGGTAGGGCGGCGTAAGGTCGACCGCCTCCCCCTGGTAGCTGGTCGCCAGCGGCCGCTGCGCGGCGCCCGCCGAGGCAACGATGATGTCCTCGACCAGGCGCATCACGTCGTGGTAGTCGACGTACGCCTCGTACGACTCCAGCAGCGTGAACTCGGGGTTGTGCCGCGGCGACAGGCCCTCGTTGCGGAAGACCCTGCCGAACTCATATACGCGCTCGAGGCCGCCCACGAGCAGCCGCTTCAAATGCAGCTCGAGCGCGATCCGAAGGTACAGGTCGCGGTCGAGCGCATTGTGGTGCGTCACGAACGGACGCGCGTGGCCGCCTCCGGGAATCTCCTGCAGCACCGGCGTCTCGACCTCGAGGTATCCGCGCTCGTTGTAGAGGCGCCGGATCGATTCGATGATGCGTGTCCGCGCCCGGAAGACGTCGCGCACGCTCGGGTTCGCGATCAGGTCCACGTATCGCTGCCGGTAGCGGACCTCGACGTCTTTCAATCCGTGCCACTTGTCGGGCAGCGGTCGCAGCGCCTTCGTGAGCAACACGAACTCACCCACCTCGATGGTCGGCTCGCCCCGTCGGGTCGTGAACATTGGACCTCGCGCCCCCACGATGTCGCCCGGGTCGAGCTCGGTGAACCGATCGAACTGGTCGGCGCCGATGGCGTCCCGGCTCGCGAACAGCTGGATGCGGCCCGCGCCGTCCTGCAGATCGGCGAACGCCGATCCCCCGTGCAGGCGTTTGACCATCACGCGCCCGGCGACCGCGACAGGCTCGGTCTTCTCGCCGCCGCTCGCCGCCAGCAGCTCTTTGGCGGTCGCGCTGGAATGCGTGGGCTTGAACACGGGTGCACGCCGCTCGCTCTCGCTCAATTCGGAGAAAGACTAAGCGACCGGCGGCTGGGCTAGAGGGTGACCTCCAGCTCCTCCGCGGCCGGGAACCAGTGCACCGGTTTGCCGCCCGCCTGGCTGTGATTTCCGATCGCCTCTTCGATCAGCGCGTCGACCTCCGTGTCCGAATGCGTCGGGTCGTGGTGGAAGAACGCGAGCTGCTTCACCTCGGCCTTCTCGGCCAGCGACAGCGCCTCGTCAAAGGTCGAGTGTCCGAAGCCGGCGTGGGTCTTGTACTCCTCGCGGCTGTACTGGGCGTCGTGCACCAGAAGGTCAGCGCCCCGGCACCAGCGCACAAGGTCGGAAAGGGATCCGTTCTGCTCCTGCGCGAACAGCGCGACCTCGTTGTCGGTCGCGAAGGCGAAAGAAGTGTCGCCTTCGTCGATGCGGTAGCCGAATGTCGGGATCGGGTGCATCAGCAGGTGCGGCGTGATTCGCAGCCCACCCACCTCGAATGTCTCGCCAGGGTTGCGCTCGATGAACTCCATGTCCGCAGGCATGTGGTCGAGGCGGACCGGAAAGTAAGCGGGGTCCATCTGGTCCGCGAACGCCGCCTGCAGCGACTTGGCAGATCCCGCCGGCCCGACGATCGTGAGATGCGTGTTGGGCACGAACGCCGGCGAGAAGAACGGAAAGCCCTGGATGTGATCCATGTGCGTGTGGGTGATGAGGAGGTGCGCCTGCAGCGCGCTGTCCTGGTTGAGACCAGCCCCCAGCTCGGCGATGCCCGAGCCCGAGTCGATGATGATCAGGTTCTCGTCCTCGTCCCGAACCTCGATGCATGTCGTGTTGCCGCCGTAACGCAGCGTGCGGCGCCCAGGCGTCGGTCGCGTGCCCCGCGTGCCCCAGAACTTGACCCTCATCGCACCGCCGTCAGATCGAATATCCGCCTGGTCGCGAAGATATCGAGCAGCTCTTTGTCGAGCTTGCCCGCGTTCGCCTCCTCGTGCAGGATGTCGAGCGCGCGCTCGAGCGGCACCGCCCGCTTGTAGGGGCGGTCCTGCGCGGTCAAGGCGTCGTAGATGTCGGAGATGGTCATCATCTTCGTCTGGATCGGGATCTGAGGGTCGGTCAACCCGCGCGGATAACCCGTGCCGTCGAGCTTCTCGTGGTGTCCGTACGCGATCTCGGGGATGCCCCGCATGATCGGCGTCCACGGGATCTTGCTCAGAAAGTGAAAGCTGTGGGTGACGTGCGACTCCATCTCGAGCCGCTCCTGCTCATCGAGGGTGCCCTTGCGGATGCTCAGGAACCGGAACTCCTGCGGGTCGAGCATCGGATGCTCGCGGCCTGACATGTCGACGTAGGTCTGGCGAGACAGCACCTCGAGCATCGAGGCCTTGTCTTCGGGCAGCACCGTCGGCTCGTTGGCAGACGCGATGGCGTCGAACCACAACCGGAGCTGGCGAAGGTCCTCCTCGAGCCGGCGATCGATCTCCAGCAGCTGCTCGAGATTCGCGTTGTCGCTGCGGATCGCCTCGAGCTTTTCGGTCGCGTACTTCACCTGCACCGAGCGCTGCACGAACTCGAATCGAGCCTGGATCACCTCGAGCTGGCCCGGGACGAGCTTCTTGGCCTTGATCAGGATGTGCTCGCGCACACCGACCTTGCCGAAGTCATGCAGCAGGCATGCGTAGCGAAGCTCCTTGAATTGCTCTTCGGTCAGGCGAACATCGCGGTACTTGCCGACGGCGACCTCGGTCACCGCGTGCGCGAGACCACTCGTCAGCCTCTCCACGCGCCCCGAGTGACCGGCCGTGGTCGGGTCTCGTTGCTCGATCGCTGTCACGCTCGCCTGCACGAAGCCGTCGAACAGCGCCTGGATCGAGTCGAGAAGGGTCTTGTTGTCGATGGCGACGGCGGCCTGGCTCGCTATCGACTCGATCATCTCCAGGTCCTCGGGCCGGAAGCTGACGACCTCCTGCTCGACTGTGTCCACGGTCAGCTTCACGTCGAAGCGTCGCTTGGCGTTGATGAGCTGAACCGCGCCGACGACCTCGTTGTTGTAGTTGCGCATCGGCACCGTGAGCATCGACTTGGTGCGGTAGCCGTACTGCGCGTCGAATCCGCGCCCGCCCTGCGGCTTGCCCGGGGGCGGGTTGTAAGCGTCGTCATAGATCTGGCTGGTGCCCATCGTGACCGTGTAGCCGACAACGCTCTTCTCGTCCACCGGAACCTTGAACGCCTGGTATGTGTTGTCGATCGAAAAGTTCTGGCTCGAGGCCAGGAACAGCTTGGGCACGTCGTCGTCGACGGTCTTGAGCCACAGGCTTGCGCCGTCGGCGTTGGTCAGCTGGCGCATCGTGGTGAGGATGAACTCCTGCAGCTTGTCGATGTCGCGCTCGGCCGAAAGGGCGATGCCGATGCGGTTCAGCTCCTCGAACTGACGGTGCTGGCGCCGGGCCTGCTCCTCGAGCTGCCTGACGTCCAGCTTGAGCACCGAGTTCTGCAGCGCGACGCGCAAGAGCTCGCGCAGGGCGGCCGGCGGCGCGTCGGCGGGCGGCCGGATCGCGATGTCCTCGAGTCCTTCAGGCGCTGCCTCGCCGGGCGCCAGCACGATGACCGCCGGGGTTGCAATCGCCTCCGCGTCACCAAGCGCCGTGCCCTCGAGTCCGAGCTCGGCGAGCACTGCACCGAACCGTCCGTCAGTTCCGGGCGCGAGGTAAACGTGGAAGCCGCCGGCTGCTTTCACTGCATCTATCATCGGCCGTCGGAATTCTGCAGGTAAATCAGCCTCAACCCCTCCAGGGTGAGAAGCGGGTCGGTCACCTCGATCACGTTCGTCAGTCCTGCAACGAGCGAAGCCTGGCCGCCGGTCGCGATCACCCGAGCGGAGCCGCCCAGCTCGCGCACCATCCTCGCGACCATCCCCTCGACCTGCGCGACGAACCCCCACACCAGGCCTGACTGGATGGACGTCACCGTGTTGCGGCCGATCACCGACTCCGGCGCAACCGGCTCGACCCGGCGGAGCATTGCCGTGTGCGAAACAAGCGCGTCGAGTGAGATCTCGACGCCGGGAGCGATCGCGCCACCGAGGTAGTCGCCCTCGGCGTTGATGGCGTCGTACGTGACCGCGGTGCCGAAGTCGATCACCACCACCGGTCCGCCGTACTTCGTGTACGCGGCGAGCGCGTTGGCGATGCGGTCGGCGCCGACCTCCTTCGGATTCTCGGCGCGGACGCGAACGCTGGTCTTGACGCCCGGCCCAACCATGACGGGCTCGTGCTTCAGGTACCGGCGTGAGGCTTCGATCAGCGCCGCGTTGAGGATGGGAACCACGCTCGAGATCACCACGCCGGTGACGACGTCCAGCTCTAGACCCCTCAGGCTGAACAGCTCACGCAGCTCGACCGCCATCTCGTCGGCGGTGCGTTCGCGGTGCGCGGTGACGCGCCAGTCGGCCGCGAGACGGTCGCCGTCGAACAGGGCGAACGTGACGTTGGTGTTGCCGACGTCGACTGCCAGGAGCACCGGAGAGTTATGTCACAACGGCAGCCGCGGTGGATGCGCCTTAGCCCAGGTCTTGAGCGCTGCCCCCGCTCTGGCCACTGCCTGGGCCCTGGCCTTCACCCGTCGCGGGTTCGGGCCGCCCGGAACATCCCTCTTGGCCAGCGAGCGTTCCACCGTCCAGGGCACCTTGAGAGTGCCTTCCCGCACTGACTCGCCGACCTTCTCGTGGGCGCGGCGGAAGGGGGTTCCGGCGCGGACCAGCTCCTCGGCCGCATCCGTCGCCAGCAGGCTCGGGTCGTTCGCGGCGGCGGCGATGCGATCTCGATCGAAGCGGAGGCGCTCGACCAGGATTGCCGCGGCTTCCAGCGAGTCGAGCGTCCCCTCAACGGCCGCGAACACGGCGGGCTTGTCCTCCTGGAGGTCCCGGTCGTAGGCCAGCGGAAGGCCCTTCATGGTCGTTGCCAGGGCAACCAGGCTGCCGATGGCCCGGCCGGAGCGAGCCCGAAGCAGCTCGGCGACGTCAGGGTTCTTTTTCTGCGGCATCAGGCTCGACCCTGTCGAGATCTCGTCGGCCAACACGACGAAACCGAACTCGGCGGTCGACCACAGCACCACGTCCTCGGCGAGCCGGCTCAGGTGCAGCGAGGTCACCACGCAGGCGTGGACGAGGTCGAGAGCGAAGTCGCGATCAGACACGGCGTCGATGCTGTTGGCGGTCAGGCGCGCAAACCCGAGCTCTTTGGCCACCGCCTCGCGGCGCAGCGGAAGGGTGCTGGCGGCGAGGGCGCCCGAGCCAAGCGGCATCTCGTCGGCCGAGTCGTAAGCGCGGCGGAACCGATCGGCGTCACGGAGCAGCGGCTCGGCGTGGGCGAGCAGGTGGTGGCCGAGGGTGACCGGCTGCGCGCGCTGAAGGTGGGTATAACCGGGCATCGGCCAGGAGGCGTGACCGGCCGCCTGCGCGCCGAGCCTGTCGACCACGTTACCGATCGCGCTGACAGCCGCGGCGGACGCAGACCGGCAGTAAAGCCGCAGGTCAAGTGCGACCTGGTCGTTGCGAGACCTGCCTGCGTGGAGCGCCGCTCCGGCCGGAGTGATCTCGGTCAGACGGCGCTCGATTGCTGTGTGGATGTCCTCGTCGCTGTCGAGAAACTCGAACGACCCGTCATCGAGCTCGCGCTTCACCTGACGAAGACCTCTCTCGATCGCGCGTAGCTGCGACGGCTTGATGATGCCGGCCGCCCCGAGGCCGCGCGCGTGCGCGACGCTCCCCGCGATGTCGAACGGATAGAGCTCGAAGTCCACGCCGAGCGAGGAGGTGAAGCGCTCGAGCTCGGGCAGCAACTTCCCGCTGAAGCGCCCGCCCCACAGTTTTTTCTTGCCTATGGCGCGAGCCTCTTCACGTCGCCGAGCAGGTTGCCGAGCTCGCGCTCGGGCAGGCGGCCCTGCACCTGCGCGGCCGTGCGCACGCCCAGGCCCCACAGCTTGATGAAGCCCGCCGCGGCCTTCTGGTCGAACGCGTCACCCCGGCCGTACGTCGCAAGCGACAGCTGGTAGAGCTGCGACGGGCTCTTCCGCCCGACCACTGTCGACGAGCCTTTGAACAGCTTCAGGCGCACATCGCCTGTGACGTGCGCCTGCGTCTCGGTGACGAAGGCGTAAAGGGCGTCGCGCAGCGGACTGAACCACAGGCCGTCGTAGACCATCTGCGCCCACTGCTGGCCGACCAGCTCCTTGAACCGCGCGACCTCCTTCGGCAGCGTGATGTCCTCGAGCGCCTGGTGCGCCTGCAGCAGCAGGACGGCCGCCGGCGCCTCGTAGATCTCCCGCGACTTGATGCCGATGAGCCTGTTCTCGAGATGATCGATGCGGCCCACGCCGCTGTCACCTCCGATGCGATTCAGGGCCGTGACGATCTCGAGCGGATCCGTCGCCCTGCCGTCGATGGACACAGGCAAGCCCTGTTTGAAACCGATCTCGACATATGCGGGCTCGTCGGGGCAGCGTCGCGGGTCCTTGGTCCACGCGTACACGTCGCCTGGCGGCTCGGTCCACGGATCCTCGAGCACGCCGGCCTCGATCGAGCGGCCCCACAAGTTCTCGTCGGTCGAGTACGGCGATTGCGACGTCGCCGGCACCTCGATGCCGTGCTTGTGGGCGTACTCGATCTCGTCGTCGCGGTTCATGCCCCACTCCCTGACCGGCGCGACGACCTCGAGGTCCGGCGCGAGCGCGACGGTGGCGACGTCGAATCGCACCTGGTCGTTGCCCTTGCCGGTGCAACCGTGCGCGATGGCGGTCGCCCCTTCGCGCCGCGCGACCTGCACGAGCATCGCCGCGATGAGGGGACGGCCGAGCGCGGTCGCGAGCGGGTACTCCTTCTCATACACCGCGCCCGCCTGTAGCGAAGGCCAGACGAACAGCTCGAGGAACGGGTGCCTGCCGTCGGCGACATACGCGGCTGACGCACCGGTCTTCAGCGCCCTGGCTTGCACTGCGTCCAGGTCTTTCTTCTCGCCCAGGTCGACGGTTAAGGCGATCACGTCCCAGCCGAGGTCCTTCAGCCAGCGGATGGCGACGGAGGTGTCGAGCCCGCCCGAGTAGGCAAGCACGATCTTGCGGTTCTCAGTCACCCGACTGCAGCAGTTCCTTCAGCGAGCGGCTTGCCCCGGGCTGGCGGAGCACCGCGATGATGGTGTCGTCGCCGGCGACGGTGCCCGCGACTCCGGGCAGCGACGCCTCGTCGATGCGCCGCGCGACCAGGTTCGCTGTGCCGGGCGGCGTGCGGATGACAGCGAGCGGCTGCACGACCTCGATCGAGAGGACGAGCTCGCGCACCAGAGCCGCGGTGCTGCGGTAGCCCGCGCCGGAGCGCACCAGTCCCAGCTCGTGGATGTCGCGCGAGATGGTCGCCTGCGTCACCCGATGGCCGCGCCGCGAAAGCGCGGCCGCGATGTCCTGCTGCGTGTGCGCGCTGCCGCGGCTCACGAGCGCGAGGATCGCCTGCTGTCGCTGGTCCTTGCCGGCCGGCTGGGCCTTGCTCACCGCGGCAGCCCCTGCATGGTCGAGTGCGCGTGCTCGATCTGGTCGGGGCTGATGATCAGCGGTGGCACGAAGCGGACGGTGTGGTCGTCGACAGCGTTCACCAGCACGCCGGCCTCGAGGCAGGCCTGCTGGAACGGCTTGGCCCTGGGTTCGGCGAACTGCACCGCCCGCATGAGGCCGCGCCCGCGCACGTCCTGACCGCCGAGGTCTTGCAGAGCGCCGTCGAGGAGGTCGCCCATCTCGGCGGCATGACCTACGAGCCCATCACGCTCCACCACGTGGAGCACAGCGAGCGCTGCGGCGCAAGCGAGCGGGTTGCCGCCGAACGTCGAACCGTGGTCACCGGGCTCGAGGACGTCCGCCCTCGGCGCCGCGAGGACCGCCCCGATCGGTACGCCGCCGCCGAGGCCCTTGGCCAGGGTCATCACGTCGGGCGTGATCCCGTCGTGCTGGTGCGCAAACCAGCGGCCGGTGCGGCCGACGCCGGTCTGGACCTCGTCGAGGATCATCAGCAGGCCCTTCTCGTCGCACCACCTGCGCACGCCTTCGAGATAGCCGGGCGCCGATGGGATGACGCCGATCTCGCCCATGATCGGCTCGAGCATCACCGCCACGGTCTGCTCGTTGGTCGCGGCTTTGATGGCCTCGATGTCGTTGAAGGGGACGTGCACGAAGCCGTCGGGCAGCGGCTTGAACGGGTCGGAGTACTTGGGCTGGCCGCCCGCGGCGATCGTCGCCATCGTGCGGCCGTGGAAGGAACCGATCGAGGTGATGATCTGAAACGCTCCTTTCCTGTTGCGCGCGCCCCACTTGCGCGCGATCTTGATCGCGGTCTCGTTCGCCTCCGCCCCTGAGTTGCCGAAGAACACGCGCGCCGGGAACGAGAGCTCGACCAGGCGCTGCGCGAGCTCGACCTGGGGCTGCGTGAAGTACAGGTTCGACGCATGGATGAGGGCGTGGGCCTGGCTGGCGACGGCCGCGGCGACCTCGGGGTGCGCGTGGCCGAGCACGTTGACGGCGATGCCCGCGACGAGGTCGAGGTACTCGCGCCCGGTGTCGTCGTAAACGAGGCAACCGCGCCCGCGGACGAATGTGACGGGCACCCGCTTGGCGGTGTGCATGAGGTATTTGTCGGCGAGCTCGGGGATGGTCGGCGTCATCGGGCCAGCCGCCTGCAGCTCGCGGCAGTGTCGCCACGCTGCACATCAAAGGATCGCGCGCGCGCGTCCCACCCACTAACCCCCCACCCACCTCTCAGGGGCAGATCCTTGCGGTGATCAGGACAATACGGGCCGGCGGCGACGTCGACAACCCAGGCTGTTAAGGCTTTCACGGCGTGACCATCGTCCCGATGCCCGCCTCGGTGAACAGCTCCAGCAGCAGCGCGTGCGGCACGCGCCCGTCGATGATGTGCGCCAGCGGCACGCGGTCGAGCGACCGCAGGCAGGCCTGCAGCTTGGGGATCATGCCGCCCGTGACCTCGCCTGTCTCGATCCTGCGCTGAGCGTCGTCCTTCGACATCACCGCCACCACGCCGCCGCCCGCGCCCTGTACTCCCGGCACGTCGGTGAGCAGGATCAGCTTGGCCGCTCCCAGCGCGACCGCGATCTCGGCCGCGACGGTGTCGGCGTTGATGTTGTACGCGTGGCCGTCGTAGCCGAGCCCGATCGATGCGATCACTGGAACGTAGCCGCGACCCAATAGCGCGGTGATCGGCTCCACGTTCACCTGCACCACCTTGCCCACGAAGCCCATGTCCGGGGACAGAGGCTCGGCGATGATGCTCGGTCCGTCCTCACCGCTCATCCCGACCGCCTGTCCGCCCATGCGGTTCAGCGATGCCACGAGATCAGGGCTGACCTTCCCTGTCAGCACCATCTTCACGACCTCCATCGTCTTTTCGTCGG
>VBFW01000297.1 GCA_005880525.1 Chloroflexota bacterium
ACGCTGCTGACCGTCCAGGTGTCGGGCCGCAGCATCACCACCGTCGAAGGCCTCGCGGAGGGGGCGGCGATGTCACCGATGCAGACCGGCTTTCACGAAGAGCACGGCCTGCAGTGCGGCTTCTGCACCCCGGGCATGATGCTGGTCGGCACCGCACTGCTGGAGCAGAACCCCAACCCGACCGAGGAGCAGATCCGCTGGGCCATCAGCGGCAACATCTGCCGCTGCACCGGCTACATGAACATCGTCAAGGCGATACAGCACGCCGCCGCGATCAAGGCCCAGGCCGCCCAGGCACCGAAACCTGAAGCCGTCGCGGCGGGAGGTCGAGAGTAATGGCCACAACGCACGTTCACGGCGGCATCGGCGAGTCCATCAAGCGCAAGGAGGACTCGCGTTTCCTCCACGGCAAGGGCAATTACATCGACGACCTGGCGCTGCCGGGCATGCTGCACATGTCGATCCTGCGCAGCCCGCATGCGCACGCGCGCATTAAGTCCGTCGACACGAGCACCGCCTCCGGCATGCCGGGAGTGATCGCGGTGGTCACGGGCGAGCTCATGGCGCAGCACAAGCTGGCCTGGATGCCGACGCTGTCCTGTGACACGCAGGCAGTGCTGGCCACCGACAAGGTTCGTTTCCAGGGGCAGGAGGTGGCGGCGGTCATCGCCGAGACCCGTTACCAGGCTGAGGACGCGCGCGACACGATCATCGTCGACTACGAGGTGCTCACCGCGGTCACGAGCCCAGAGGGGGCCAAGAACGCGGGAGCTCCGCTCATCCGCGACGACAAGGAAAACCAGAAGGACAACCACATCTATCACTGGGAGTCGGGCGATCAGGGCACGACTCAGGCCGCGTTCGCCAAAGCGGACAAGGTCGTGCGCCTGCATACGTTCTATCCCCGCTGCCATCCCGCGCCGCTCGAGACGTGTGGCTGCGTGGCCGACGTGAACGGCGTGACCGGCAAGGCGACCATCTACATGACGAGCCAGGCGCCCCATGCGATCCGCACGGTGTTCGCGCTCGTTACGGGATTGCCCGAGCAGAACATCCGGGTCGTGTCGCCCGACATCGGCGGCGGCTTTGGCAACAAGGTCCCGGTCTATCCGGGCTACGTGGTCGCGACGGCGGCGAGCCTGCTCATCGGTAGGCCGGTCAAGTGGATCGAGGACCGCACCGAGAACCTCATCTCGACCGGCTACGCGCGCGACTTTCACATGACCGGCGACCTTGCGCTCGACAAGGACGGCAAGATCACCGCCCTGCGCGTGCATCTGGATAGCGACAACGGCGCGTTCTTCGCCGACGCGCAGCCGAGCAAGTTCAAGGCTGGCCTGTTCCACATAGTCACGGGTTCGTACGACATCCCGACCGCGCACATCACCGCGGACGGCTACTACACGAACAAGGCGCCCGGTGGCGTCGCCTACCGCTGCTCCTTCCGCGTCACCGAGGCGAGCTACCTGATCGAGCGCCTCATCACCAACGCCGCGATCGAGATCGGGATGGACCAGGCTGAGTTCCGCAAGAAGAACTTCATCCGCAAGGACCAGTTCCCGTATCACTCGGCCACCGGCTGGGTCTACGACAGCGGCGACTATCACAAGGCGATGGACGTCGCCCTCGACCAGCTCGGCTATGGCGAGCTGCGCAAGGACGTCGAGAAGCGGCGCCAGCAGGGTGAGGTCACGGGCATTGGCATCGCGAGCTTCACCGAGGTCGTTGGCGCGGGCCCTGGCGCCGACTTCGACATCCTCGGCTTGCGCATGTTCGACAGCGCGGAACTGCGCGTCCACCCGACCGGCAAGGCCATCCTGCGCATGGGCACGAAGTCGCAAGGCCAGGGCCACGAAACGACATTCGCCCAGATCGTGGCCGAGGAGCTCGGCATCCCCGCCGCGGATGTGGCGGTGGAGGAGGGCGACACCGATACCGCGCCGTACGGCCTGGGCACTTACGCGTCGCGCAGCACGCCGGTCGCCGGCGCGGCGACTGCGATGGTTTCGCGCAAGCTGCGCGAGAAAGGTCGCAAGATCGCGGCCCACCTGCTCGAGGCGGCCGAGGAGGACCTCGAGTGGGAGCGCGGACGCTTCTTCGTCAAGGGTTCACCCGACAAGGCCAAGACGATCCAGGAGATCGCCTTCGCCGCATATACCAACCTGCCCGAAGGCATGGAGGCCGGGCTGGAGGGCGTGCACTACTACGACCCGCCGAACATGACCTACCCGTTCGGCACTTACGCAGTCGTTGTGGACGTCGACAAGGGCACCGGGCAGGTCAAGGTGAAGCGGGTTGTCGCCGTCGACGACTGCGGCGTGCGCATCAACCCGATGATCGTCGAGGGCCAGATCCACGGGGGCCTGACCGAAGGCTTCGGAATCGCGTTCATGGAGCTCATCACGTTCGATGCGTAAGGCAACTGCATCGGCTCGAACTTCATGGACTACCTGCTGCCCACCGCGTGGGAATCGCCGAAGTTCGAGCTCGGCGAGACCGTGACACCGTCGCCGCATCACCCGCTTGGCGCCAAGGGAGTGGGCGAGTCCCCAACCGTCGGCTCCCCGGCGGCCTATGTGAATGCGGTGATCGACGCGCTGTCCCCATACGGAGTGACGAACATCGACATGCCGGTGACGCCGGACAAGGTCTGGGCGGCGCTCCGCGCCGCGGGAGTCAACGAATAGTCGACGACATCCTCGACCAGCTACGCGAGTTCGCCGCGACCGGCACGCCGTGCGTGCTGGCCACGGTCGTTCGGTGCGAGGCGCCGACCTCCGCGCGGCCCGGCGACAAGGCGATCATCACCGCCGACGGCCGGCTGCGCGGATGGATCGGCGGCAGCTGCTCCGAGCCGGTCGTGCGGCGCGAGGCGCTGCGCGCGCTTCACGAAGGCACTCCCCGCCTGGTGCGCATCGTCGGTGACTCCGAGGTGAAACAGAGCCGTAAGTCCGGCGAGCTCACGATCGGCACCACTTGTCCGAGCGGTGGATCATTGGACATCTTCATCGAGCCCCAGATGCCCAAACCGCTGCTGCTCGTGTTCGGCGACAGCCCCGCCGCGGCCACGCTGGTCCGCCTCGCCGAGCTGACAGGCTTTCGCGCGCGTGTGGTTGGCCAGGCGGAGGTCCCGACGTTCGAGACGCCACCGGGCGAGGGCTACGCGGTGATCGCGACGATGGGGCATTTCGACGAGGAGGCGCTGGAGGCGGCGCTGAGCCATCCTGACCTCGAGGTCAGCCTCATCGCCAGCACCCGGCGCGCGTCGGCCGTGCGCGCGGAACTATTGCGTCGCGGGCTGGGCGAGGACGCAGTCGCGCGCATCCG
>VBFW01000298.1 GCA_005880525.1 Chloroflexota bacterium
CGTGCTCACGCTCACGGCGCGCGAGCAGCACATCCGCCGGGAGAAGGCCACCTCCAACATCTGCACGAATCACTCGCTGTGTGCGCTGGCCGCGGCGGTCTACATGACCTACATGGGTGAGGCCGGCATGCGCCAGGTAGCAGAGACCAGCTTCCAGCGCGCGCACGCGCTGGCCGATCGGCTCACGGCGTTGCCCGGCTGGGAGCTCGCTTTCCCTGAGCGCCAGTTCCTCAACGAGTTTCCGATCATCGTGCCGAAGCCCAAGCCGGTGCTCCGCAAGCTGGCGAAGAAGGGGATCCTCGGGGGGCTCGAGGTCGGGCGCTGGTTCCGCGAGCTGAGAGGCGTGCTCACGTTCACGTGCACCGAGGTCAACGACCCTGCGGCGATCGATCAGCTGGTGGAGGCGTTGACCGCGTGACCGAGCCTCTTTCCTTCGAGCTCAGCCGCCCAGGCGCCGAGGCGCCGCGCCTGCCGGCCGCCGGCGTGCAGGCGCCGGCATCCGCGGATGCGCTCTCGAAGGATGTGCTCCGCGCGCATCCGCCCGACCTGCCGCGTCTCAGCGAGCCCGAGATCATGCGCCATTACGGCCGCATGGCCTCCCTGAACTACTCGATCAGCGAGCAGTTCTACCCGCTGGGCAGCTGCACCATGAAATACAACCCCGTCGCCAACGAGGCGGCGGCGGCGCTCCCGGGCTTTGCCGGGCTGCACCCATATCAGGACGAGGAGACGATCACCGCTCGCGCGGCGACAAGCGCAGCGAGGTCCTGGTACCGGACTCTGCTCACGGCACCAACCCGGCGAGCGCGGCGCTCAGCGGCTTCCAGGTGGTCGAGGTTCGCTCGGGCCGCGACGGCCGCATCAGCCTGGCCGACCTGGAGTCGAAGCTGTCGCCGCGGGTCGCCGCCCTGATGCTGACCAACCCCAACACCTTGGGGTTGTTCGAGCGCGAGATACTGGACGTAGCTGAGATGGTGCACGCCACAGGGGCCATGCTCTATTACGACGGCGCCAACCTCAACGCCTTCATGGGAGTGGCTCGGCCGGGCGACATGGGCTTCGACGCGGTGCACATGAACCTCCACAAAACGTTCACCACCCCGCACGGCGGCGGGGGCCCCGGCGCCGGCCCGGTGGGCGTGAAGGCCGAACTGATCCCATTCCTCCCGCACCCGACTGTCGAGAAGTCAAACGGCCACTACACGCTGGATTTCAAGCGGCCGAAGTCGATCGGCCGGGTGCGCAGCTTCTACGGCAACTTCGGCATGCTGGTCCGCGCCTACACCTACATCCTCGCCATGGGCGGGGACGGCCTGACGCAGGCGTCGCTCGACGCCGTGCTGTCCGCTAACTACCTGCGCAAGCAGGTCGAGGGCGTGCTCGACCTGCCCCACGGGGGCCCGTGCATGCACGAGTTCGTGGCCAGCGCTCACAACCTGGCGCCGCAAGGCGTGAAGGCGCTGGACGTGGCCAAGGGGCTCCTGGAGAGGGACTTCTACGCCCCCACCGTCTATTTCCCGCTCGTGGTGCCGGAGGCGATCATGGTCGAGCCGACGGAGACCGAGAGCAAGGCCACGCTGGACGCTTTCGCGAGCGCGCTGAAGGAGATCGTGGAGCAGGCCCGGACCAACCCGGCGGCGCTTCACGCCGAGCCCCACAGCCTGCCCGTCGGGAGGCTCGACGAGGTGGGCACCGCGCGCCGGATCACCGCTTATCTGACCGGCCAGAGCGAGGACCCGGTTTTGCGGTGGAAACGAGTTCGAAAATAGGCCTGTAAAGAGAGTCCCGGCGGCCATTTCCGTATTCGAAATCCGGTAAAATTCAAAGCCTGAGACTCTCCCCCGTTGATCCCCACGACTTCTCCACGCTGGGAGGCCTGATTTCCGGATAGATGGCAGTCCGAAAACCCCTGCCTGAACCTTCCCGCAGGTCCAAATCCCTTGGCGCGGATGTGGCGTACACCGCAGAGCAGATCCAGGTCCTCGAGGGCCGGGAGCACGTTCGGCGGCGTCCGAGCATGTACATCGGCTCGACCAGCACGACCGGCCTCCACCACCTGGTCTACGAGGTGGTCGACAACGCCGTCGACGAGGCCCTGGCGGGATACTGCACGCGCATCGTCGTCACCCTCAACGAGGACGGCAGCTGCTCGGTCGACGACAACGGCCGCGGCATCCCGGTGGACATCCACAAGAAGGAGGGCCTATCCGCCCTCGAGCTGGTGATGACCCGCCTCAACGCCGGCGGCAAGTTCGGCGGAGGCGGCTACAAGGTTTCGTCAGGCCTGCACGGCGTCGGCGTGTCGGCGGTGAACTTCCTCAGCCAGAAGCTCGAGGTGTGGGTTCACCTCGGCGGCAAGGTCTACCACCAGGCTTACGAGCGGGGCGTGCCGAAGGCCGCGGTCAAGGCCATCGGCAAGACCGACCGTAAGGGCACCATCGTGCGGTTCTGGCCCGACCCGCAGATCTTCCCCGACGTCACGCTCGACCGCGAGGTCATCCGCCACCGACTGCGCGAGATGGCCTACCTGAACAAGCGCCTGGAGATCGCACTTTCCGAGGAGGCGCCAGCGATCACGAGCACCTTCTACTTCGAGGGCGGCATCGTGTCGTTCGTCCGCGCGCTCAACCACGGCAAGGCCGTGGTCAACTCGATGCCGTGCTATGTCGACCGCGAGATCGAGGGTACGCAGGTCGAGGTCGCGCTGCAGTACAACGACACGTTCGTCGAAAACGTGATCGCGTTCGCGAACACCATCCACACCATCGAGGGCGGCAGCCATCTCACAGGTTTTCGCTCCGCGCTAACCAACGTCCTGAACCGCTACGCGCGCAAGGCCGGCATCCTCAAGGAGTCCGACCCCAACCTCACGGGCGAGGACGTGCGGGAGGGTTTGACGGCGGTCATCAGCGTCAAGGTGCTCGAGCCGCAGTTCGAAGGTCAGACCAAGGGAAAACTTGGCAACGCCGAGGTGCAGGGCCACGTTTCGCTGGCGCTGTCCGAGGGGCTGACCCAGTATCTCGAGGAGAGCCCGTCAGAAGGCCGGCGCATCATCGAGAAGTCGCTCACCGCGGCGCGCGCGCGTGAGGCGGCACGCAAGGCGCGCGACCTCGTGCAGCGCAAGAGCCTGCTCGAGTCGAGCACGCTCCCCGGCAAGCTGGCCGACTGCTCGGAACGCGATCCGGCGTTGTCGGAGCTCTACATCGTCGAGGGGCTGTCCGCCGGTGGCACTGCGAAGGGCGGGCGCGACCGGAAGTTCCAGGCCATCCTCCCGATGCGCGGCAAGATTCTCAATGTCGAGAAGGCGCGCCTCGACAAGGTACTGAGCTTCGAGGTCATCCGCGACCTCATCACTGCGATGGGCGCGGGCATCGGCGACAACTTCAACATCGAGAAGATGCGCTACCACCGGATCGTGAGCATGACCGACGCCGACGTCGACGGCAGCCACATCCGCACGCTGCTGCTCACATTCTTCTTCCGGCATTTTCCGGAGGTCATCGACCGCGGCTACCTCTACATGGCGCAGCCGCCGCTGTACAAGGTGTCGAAGGGCAAGCAGGTCGTGTGGTGCCGGTCCGAGGGCGACCGCGAGCGGGCGATGAAGCAGCTCGGCAAGAACGCAGAGGTCCAGCGCATGAAGGGACTCGGCGAGATGAACGCCAATGAGCTGTGGGACACCACCATGAACCCCGAGACGCGCGTGCTTCTACGTGTG
>VBFW01000299.1 GCA_005880525.1 Chloroflexota bacterium
CGATCGGGTTCCTCTGCACTGAAGAGGCGGGCTACATCACCGGCGCTGTGATCGAAGTCGCCGGCGGCATCCCCCTATTCACCGCCTGATGGGCGAGCTCGTCGACGTCGAACGCGATGGCGCCATCGCCCGCGTGGTCATGCACCGCAACCACATCAACGCCATCGCCGAGGACCTGATGTCGGAGCTGGGCGCGGCCTTCACTGAGCTTGGCAAGGACCAATCGGTTCGCGCCGTGGTGCTGGCCTCCGCATACGAGAAGTACTTCAGCGTCGGCGCCGATCTGGCTGCCATGGGCTCAATCGATCGCACGGCGCCGGACGCAAGCGAGCAGATCAAAGCGTTCATGAAGCGCGTCAACAAGCATTACGACGCCATCGAGCATTGCCCGAAGCCGGTCATCGCCGCGATCAACGGGCACGCGCAGGGCGGCGGATGCGAGCTCACCCTCTGCTGCGACTTCCGAATCATGGTCGAGGATGGGCGCTCGCGCATCGGCCAGACCGAATCGGCGCTCGGCATCATGCCCGGCGCCGGTGGCACGCAGCGGCTGCCCCGGCTCATCGGCATGGCGAAGGCGAAGCGCTTCATCATCGAATCGACGCGCCTTTCGGCGAAAGAAGCGGAGGCGGTCGGGCTCGTGGATCGCGCTGTCGCGCCCGAGGAGCTGAAGCCGGCGGTGGACGAGCTCGCCGGGAAGCTGGCGAAAGGCCCGACCTTTGCCTTCGCGATGATCAAGGACGCGCTGCATCGCGGCTACGACAAGCCGCTGCATGACGCGCTCGAGATCGAGATGGAGAACTTTGCGCGGACGTCCCTGAGCACCGACGCAGCGATCGGCATCATGAGCTTCCTCTCCAAGCAGGAGCCGGAATTCACGGGCAGCTGATGTCGAATCGGGTCACCTCCCCACCGTCGGGGGAGGTAGGGAGGGGGCCGTCGAAAAGGGCCGTGTTCGTTCGTCGTGCTGGTGGAGGTTTGAAATGAAGTACGTCCTGTTGTTCGGCGGCACGATGGAAGGCGCGGACCAGCTTCCGGAGGGGCATCGCGAGGTGGCGATGGCCGACTACGAGAAATCCGGGCAGTGGTTCGCGAAGTACACGAAGGCCGGCAAGATCGTCAGCGGCGAGGAGCTCAGAGGCCCAAGCACCGCCACAACCGTTTCAAGGAAGAACGGCAAGGTCAGCGTCACTGACGGCCCTTTCATCGAATCAAAAGAGGTCATCGGCGGCTTCGCCGTGATCGATGTGGCCGACCTGGACGAGGCGATCGCCATGGCCAGAGAGTGGCCCGGCACCGTCGAGATCCGGCCGACCATCGACCACTCTGAAGACGCCGGCCGCTGACCGGTCGAATTTCGAGGCCCATCGTTCGTCGTACGTCATGAGGAGGTTGCCCATGAAGTTCGTGCTGCTTTTCGTCGGTACCCCTGAAGACCAGGATCGTTTCGAGCGCATGACCCCCGATGAACGCAAGGCCGCCATGGCTGGAGCCGGAGGCTGGTTCCACGAGTACACCCAGAGCGGCAAGATCGTTGGAGGCGAGCAGCTCCAGGGCCCGAAGACCGTGAGCACGGTCCGTGCCGAAAACGGGCAGAGGATCATCACCGACGGGCCGTTCATCGAATCGAAGGAGGTCATCGGCGGCTTCGCGATCCTCGATGTGAAGGACCGCGACGAGGCGGAGGAGATCGCCAAGAAATGGCCCGCGGGCCCCGTCGAGATCTGGCCAACAGTGGAAAACTAGGGGGCTCTGGACCAGACACGCTCCGTCACGGACGCAGCCGTGGCCGCGGTCTTCCGGGAGGAGGCCGGGCGGCTCACGGGCGCCCTGGTGCGAGTACTCGGCAACTTCGACCTGGCCGAGGAGGTCGTCCAGGACAGCCTGGTCGCGGCGCTCGTGAAATGGCCGGAACAAGGGATCCCCGACAACCCGGGAGCGTGGCTCATGACCACGGCACGCAGGCGGGCGATCGATCTTCTGCGCCGCGACCGGCGCTACTCAGAGAAGCTGGCCCTGCTGGAGCGTTCGCAGTTGCCAGGTGACGCCCCCGAGGCCGACGACCGGCTCCGCCTGATCTTCACGTGCTGCCACCCGGCTCTCGCGCAGGAAGCACAGGTTGCACTCACGCTCCGCGCGGTCGCGGGCTTCACCACCCCCGAGATCGCCGCCGCATTTCTCGTTTCAGAGGCCACGATGGCCCAGCGCATCGTGCGCGCCAAGCGCAAGATCGTGGTCGCGCACATTCCGTATCGCGTGCCGCAGGGCGAGGACGTCGCGGAGCGCCTCGACGCGGTGCTCGCGGTCCTATATCTCATGTTCAACGAGGGCTACCTGAGCCGAGGCGCGTCGGCTGGTATGCGTCGTGACCTGGCCGAGGACGCGCTGTGGCTTGGGCGGCTGCTGGACCGGCTGATGCCTGGCCAGCCCGAGGTGCTTGGGCTCGTCGCCCTGATGCAGCTGAACCTCGCCCGCTCGGCCGCACGATTCAATGAGGCCGGCGAGATAGTTCTGCTCGCGGACCAGGACCGTTCGTTGTGGGATCGAGACTCAATCAAGGAAGGCACGCGCGTTCTCGAGCGCGCTGCGGTGCTGCATGGTCCGGGCCCCTACCAGCTGCAGGCGGCCATCGCCGCGGTTCACGCCGAGGCCCGGACGTGGGGCGACACCGACTGGTCGCAGATCGTCCTCCTCTATGACGCGTTGCTGCGGCTCGGCGAAAGCCCGGTCGTACGTTTGAACCGAGCCGTGGCGCTGAGCCACCTGGCCGGCCCTGAGGCCGCGCTCGGCGAGGTGAACGACCTCGCAATGACGCTCGGCGAGTACCACCTGCTCCATTCGACGCGGGCCGAGCTGCTGGATCAGCTCGGAGAGAAAGAGCAGGCGCGCCAGGCGCGGCTGCGCGCGCTCGAGCTGTGCCAGAACCCCGCCGAGCGCGCCTTACTGGAGCGACGCCTGGGCGGCTGACCTCTCGGCGCCGTGCCAGAGCGCGAGCAGCGCGCTCACGTGCTGCGGCGTGTAGATCTGCTCTGGCGGCACGAAGTGATGGACGCCGGCGTACCTGTTCACGCGGAAGTCCATGAAGAGGCGGGCCAGTACGCCTGCCTTCAGCGCCTGCTCTTCGTGCGAGAGGTCGCCATAGCCGTAGAACACGGGAAACGGCGCGGCCAGCAGCTGGTCGCGATCGAAGCGGTAGGCATCGAACGCCTTGATCAGCGCTGCGATCCCGGCAGGCCGTTTTTGCATTTCGGGCGACGGCGGGCCGGACGGCGGCGGGGCCAGGACTGCGCCAGGCCTGACCTGCTCGCGCACAAAAGTGGGACGCGTACCTGCGGAGGCGAGAGAGATGAACCCGCCTCCCGAATAGCCGACCAGGTGGAACCGCCCGAGGTCCTTCGACTCCGCGAATCGATCGATGGCCGTCAGCTCCTCTTCGATCGAGTAGTCGGGGGCCGGCGTCGCCTCGCGATAGACCTCGAGATCCTTCGTGTGGAGCTCCGCGTCGTTGCCGACTGCGTTGATGAGCGGCCCGTACCTCTGCGCGGCGGGCGCGACGCTGCCTGGCAGGCAGATGACCTGCGGTCGACCCTTCATCAGCTCATTGCTCATTGTGTCTGACCCTCCAATCGTGTCAGCCTGTGGTGGGGGACATTCCCAGGTCGGCGCTGCGGCGCCTGATGATCTCGATGACGCCGTCCACCCG
>VBFW01000270.1 GCA_005880525.1 Chloroflexota bacterium
AACGAATGATCTCAGAGATGAGAGCCCCCGCGCGTCTCAGCTACGGCCGCATCCCCAACCTGGTGGAGCTCAAGGACCTGATCGCCACCCAGGTGGAGTCATTCAGCTGGTTCAAGAACGAGGGCCTCCGCGAGCTCTTCGACGAAATCAACCCAATCACCGACTACACCGGCAAGAACTTCGAGCTGAAGTTCCTCGACTACGAGTTCGGCCAGCCCAAGTTCTCGGTCGAGGAGTGCCGGAACCGCGACATGACATATGCCGCGCCGCTCCGGATCAAGACCCGCCTGACCATCAAGGAGACGGGGGAGATCAAGGAGTCCGAGGTCTACATGGGCGACTTCGCCATGATGACCGAGGAAGGCACCTTCATCGTCAACGGCACCGAGCGCGTGGTGGTGTCGCAGCTCGTGCGCTCGCCCGGTGTGTACTTCACCGCCGCCGAGGACCCGAACACGGGCCGCAAGCTGTTTGGCGCCAAGCTCATCCCCAACCGCGGGGCGTGGCTCGAGATCGAGACCTCGGCCAAGGACCTGCTGACGGTCAAGATCGACCGCAAGCGCAAGGTCCCCGTGACCGTGCTGCTGAAGGCCCTCGAGCTGCCCCAGCTGAAAGGCACCGAGAACGACCGCGAGGCGCAGCGCCGCGCCATGCAGGAGCTGTTCGGCGACGTGGACGACAACGCCGAGCACAAATATATGGACGCGACCCTGGAAAAGGACACGACGACCAAGACCGAGGACGCTCTCCTCGAGCTGTACCGCCGCGTCCGGCCGGGCGACCCGCCGTCGGTGGACAACGCCCGCAACCTGCTGCAGTCGCTGTTCTTCAACCCGCGCCGCTTCGACCTCGGCCGCGTCGGCCGCTACAAGGTCGACAAGCGTCTGGGCCGCGACGAGGAGGACATCCTCGACCGCGTCAAGAAGCGCGAGCTGCGCATCCTCGAGAAGGGCGACTTCATCGCCATCCTGCGCAAGCTCATCGAGCTGAACAACGCGCCGCGCGAGAAGCAGATCCCTGACGACATCGACCACCTGGGCAACCGCCGCGTGCGCGCGGTGGGCGAGCTCCTGCAGAACCAGTTCCGCATGGGTCTCATCCGGATGGAGCGAATCATCAAGGAGCGCATGACGATCAGCGACCCGCACACGGTCACGTCGGCGTCGCTCATCAACGCGCGTCCAGTCGTCGCGGCCATCAAGGAGTTCTTCGGCTCCAGCCAGCTGTCGCAGTTCATGGACCAGCACAACCCGCTGTCCGAGCTGACGCACAAGCGCCGGCTCTCAGCGCTTGGCCCGGGCGGCCTGTCGCGCGAGCGCGCCGGCTTCGACGTGCGCGACGTGCACCACAGCCACTACGGCCGCATCTGCCCGATCGAGACGCCTGAAGGCCCGAACATCGGCCTGATCGGCAACCTCGCCACTTACGCCAAGGTCAACGAGTTCGGTTTCGTCGAGAGCCCGTTCCGCCGCGTCTACAACCGGATGTCGGTCGCAGACGGTGAGGCTGACAAGCTCGCGGGCCGCACGCTGCGGCGGGCGGCGGTAGACGCCAAGGGCAACGAGGTCTTGCCGGCCCACCACGTGGTCGACATCAAGGACCTGCCCAAGCTGACCAAGGGGAAAGTGCCCTCGGTCGACATCGTGCCCTGGGTATCGACTGAGGTCGAGTACCTGTCCGCCGACGAGGAGGACATGTTCGGCATCGCCCAGGCCAACGCAGCCCTGACTGCGGAAGGACACTTCGTGGACGCCCGGGTGCCCGCGCGGACGCGGAGCCACTACGGCCTCGAGGACGTCGGCAACATCCAGTACATGGACGTGTCGCCGAAGCAGATCGTCTCGGTGGCCACGGCGCTGATTCCGTTCCTCGAGCACGACGACGCAGGCCGCGCCCTGATGGGCGCCAACATGCAGCGCCAGGCGGTTCCTCTTCTGGTCACCGACGCTCCGCTCGTGGGCACCGGCGTCGAGTACTACGCCGCCAAGGACTCCGGCGAGATGATCGTCTCCGAGGTAGCCGGGACGGTGGTCGACGTCGCGCACCCCAAGGACATGAAGGCGGTGCACGCAACGCCCGTCTTCGAGATCGTGGTCAAGCCGGACGCGGGCGGTCCCGACCGGCACTACCCGCTGCAGAAGTTCGCGCGCTCGAACCAGGGCACATGCCTGAACCACCGCGCGCTCGTGCGGCCGGGCCAGCACGTCGACGCCGGGGACATCCTGGCCGACGGTCCGGCCATCGACAACGGCGAGATGGCCCTCGGGCGCAATGTGCTCGTCGCCTTCATGCCGTGGGAGGGCTACAACTTCGAGGACGCGATCCTGCTCTCGGAGCGCGTGGTCAAGGAGGACATGTACACCTCGATCCACATCGAGGAGCACGAGTCCGAGGCGCGCGAAACGAAGCTGGGTCCCGAGGAGATCACCCGCGACATCCCGAACGTCGCGGACGACGCGCTCCGCAACCTGGACGAGCGCGGCATCGTGTATATCGGCGCCGAGGTCCAGCAGGGCGACATCCTGGTGGGCAAGATCACGCCGAAGGGCGAGACCGAGCTGTCGGCCGAGGAGCGCCTGCTCCGCGCCATCTTCGGTGAGAAGGCGCGTGAGGTTCGCGACTCGAGCCTGCGCGTGCCGCACGGCGAGCGCGGCATCGTGGTCGACGTCAAGGTGTTCTCGCGCGAGAACAAGGACGAGCTGGGCCCTGGCATCAACGAGATGGTCCGGGTCTATCTCGCGCAGAAGCGAAAGATCTCGGCCGGCGACAAGATGGCCGGCCGGCACGGCAACAAGGGCGTCGTGGCGCGAATCCTTCCTTCGGAGGACATGCCCTACATGCCAGACGGCACCCCTGTCGACATCGTGCTCAACCCGCTGGGCGTGCCGAGCCGCATGAACCTCGGCCAGGTGCTCGAGACGCACCTGGGCTGGGTCGCGCACGCGCTGGGAATCAAGATCGCGACGCCGGTGTTCGATGGCGCGCCGATGGCCACCATCGTGGCCGAGCTGGAGAAGGCGGGCCTGCCGGCCGAC
>VBFW01000271.1 GCA_005880525.1 Chloroflexota bacterium
ACCCGCCGCTGCTCGCACCGCGGCCAAAGGCAAGAAGGGCGCCGCCGCGGCGCCGGCCCCCGCTCCGGCCAAGCCCGACAAGAAAGGAAAGAAGTAGGCCCGAGCCGCATCGCGGCGCCTACAGCCGGCTGAGCAGCACCTCCAGCCCAAGCTCAGCGTCCACCTGGCCGGACTTGACCTCCCACTCGTAGTCCCGGATCGCCCTCAGAGCCGCCTCGAGCCTGTCAGGCTGCACCGAGCGCGCGGCGTCGTATGCCTTCTGCACCACGAACGAGTGCTGACTCATGTTGCCCTGGATGTTTTGCAGTGACTCACCTCGGTCCTGCTTCGCTCGCACCTCGAGCACGAGCGCGAGATGGCGCGCGATGCGATACGCGATCGATGTCGGCTGATAGCCGGAGCGGGTGAGGTTACGAGCGATGGTCCAGGCCTGAGCGGTCGGGTGCGGCAGGATGTTGTCGGTCAGCTTGAACACCTCGTCCTCGCGCGCTCCCGCGAGCAGCTCGTTGACTGCTTCGGGCGTCAGCTTCGCGCCGGACTGTTTGTAGGCCGCGAGCTTCTGCAGCTCCGAGTCGACGACGCCGAGGTCGGCGTGGGTGACCCGCGCCACCTGCATGCCGACGGTGCGCGGGAGACCAAGCTCCTCGGCGCGCTTCACCGTCCAGTCGGTCAAGGCTCGGCCCCGCATGCGTGGCGACTCCTCGACCTTGCCGCCGGCGGCGGTCACGGCTTTCGCCAGCTTGTTGGTGGCGCCGATGCGGCCGTTGATGGTCATGAGCAGACGCGTCGTCGCGGGCACCTGCGCGAGGCCAGGCGCCATCGATTCGGCACGGGTCGCCGGCACGCCCCTCGCCCACACGACGTGGATCGGGTCGAGAAACGGCGCTTGCAGGATCGCATCCTGCAGACGGGCGGCCGTCAGCGCGCCGCCGTCGAGCGGCTCATAGCCGAAGTCGGACACGAGCTCTTCCTTCCAGCCGGCGATGAGCGCCCGCGCCTTCTCCTCGACGAGGAACCGCTCCTCCCCGTGGAGGAGAAGAACTGCCGGCGCTGTCCCGCCCGATGCCCGCGGCATGGTCTCGATCGTAGCTACAGCGGCACGGTGATCGTTCCCTCCTGGTCGGTGCGCAGCACGGTCGGAGGGAACCCGGCCGCGATGCGTCCCGGTCCGCGCGATGCGATCAGCTCAGGGTCGCCGGCGGCGCGCTGAAGCTCAGGCGACAGCGCGCTCGCTCCTCCGGCCGGAAGCAAGAGGTAAGTGCACGGACCTCGCAGTCGCGCCGCCGCCACTGTCTGCGCGTCGAGGTCGAGATCGCTGATGTCGCAGAACGACCTGCCGTCAGGGGCCACGGCGCGCAGACCCAGATAGCCGGCGCCCGGCATGTCGCCTGGTGCCTCGGCCTCAGGCGCAACGATCTCGAGGCGAAATCCGGCGATGTCGAGGATGCGGCCCGCGAGGAGCCGGGCGATCGTCGCCCCATGCTCGGCCTGGTCCAGCGCCGTGGTGCGCCATGTGATCCCAGACAGCGCAACGTCGGGCAGCATCACCGTCCGCCCAGTCCTGTCGAGTCCGCTGAAGCCTCCGACGTGCCCCTGCGTCGGCGCGGTGATTGCGATCGCCTCCAGCCGCCGCTCCCATGGCGGCAGCAGCTGACCCAGGCCGTCACCGAGGGCGGCCGGGCTCGGGCCCGCATCGATCAGGACCGAGCCCCGAGGCCCATGCAGGAGAACCGCCTGGCCTGAGCCGACTGCGAGCACGCTCGCCTGCGGAGCCTGGTTCGCCCAGGTGAACATGGCTCCGAGCGAGATGACGACCGGCCCGACGACGCCGACCAGCAGAGCGACGCGGCGCCGATTTCCGTGCCCCCTGAGAGCGGCGACGCCTGGTCCTACCGCCGCGTAGTAGGCAACACCCATCCATGTCGGAAATCGGGGGATGTTGATCGCAGCCGCGGGAAGTCGAGCCAGGACATAAGCGACTTGCTCCAGGTACGCAAGCAGGCCGGCAACCGGGATGGCTGCGGCCGCGGCGACGCCCGGCAGAAGCGAGAGTGGGCCGAGCAGCAGCCCGACCGCGACCATCGCCGGCAGCAACGGGAGGACGAGGGCGTTGGCCAGCGGGCCGACCGTTGAGACGAGATGGAAATCGGTAGCCATCATCGGCAGTGTTCCGATCTGGGCCGCGCATGTGACCGCAAACGGTTCGCGTAGGGCTGACGGCAGCCAACCGAGCCTGGATTCGATGCCGGGTGTCAGCAGGATGATCGCGCCCGTGCCGGCGAAGGACAGCTGAAAGCCGACGTCCCAGGCCAGCTCGGGTCGCCATCCGAGCATCGCGGCCGCGGTGATCGCGAGGGAGGTCCAAACGTGGGACGGCCTGCCGAGCCGGGTGGCGACGATCGCCAGTGCACCCATCGCGGAAGCCCTCACCGCTGCCGGCGTCCCACCGCCGGCGAGCGCGTACAGGCCGATGAGCGCGATGGCCGGCCAGGTCGATTGGCGGCCGAGCAGCGGGCGCAGAGCGGCCTGCGCGATCCGAGCGAAGACCGCAACCTTGAGCCCGCTTAGCACCAGCAGGTGGACGAGGCCGGTTGCGACCAGCGCCTTCTGCAGGTCCGGCGGGATGCCCTGGCGGACCCCCAGAACGACGCCGAGCAGCACCGACGCATGAGGCGGGGGCAGCACGCGGTCGACGGCGCCCGCGTACCAGGCGCGGATGGCGGCCGCGAGCCGCAGCAGTCCATCCTGCCTGCCGGTCACGTCGATGCTCGAAGCCTGCAGCTCGAGGTAGGCCTGGCGCTGAGCGAGGTAGGCGCGCCGATCGAACGTGGGCAGGTCCCGCGGCAGCATGAGCTTGCCCGTCGCCTGCACCTGACTGCCGTATGCGACGGTCAGCGGGCCTCGCCAGCGAATCATGAGGTTGCCGATGTCGGTCAATGTCCGGCCGTCGACTGCTACGACAGATGGGACGACGAGGACCTCGGCGCCACCGCCCACCGAGCGGCTGTCGTCGGCGACCTTACCGCGGAT
>VBFW01000272.1 GCA_005880525.1 Chloroflexota bacterium
GTTCGATAGACGGCAGCACAACCGTCTCGATGTAGCGCCGCATCGCGTCCATCGCCGAGTGCACGATCCGCCACTCCAGCGCCTCGAACTGCGCCTCCGCGCTGTTTAGCGCCCCGAGGCGCGCACGCCAGAACGTCGGATCGACGTTGAGCCCAGGCAGCAGGGGCAAGGCAGACGGCTGAGGCGGAGCCACCGCATCCAGCGGAACGGGCGCCGCGTTATCGGCCGGCTCACTTGACGAGGGCAAGAGCAGGGCCGGCAGGTCAGACGCGGGGCGGGCGCCGGCCAGGAGGTACCAGGACGCCACGACGAGTGCGGCCACGACCACGACCTCGGCGGCGACCATCCAGGTGATCGGCTTGCGAAGGAGATGGCGCATACCCCGAGCCTAGGAAGGCGGCGACCGTATGAGAACCCAGGCTGTTAAGAGCGGGGAAGGCCTTTCAGCGCTTGAACTCCGCGCTCGATCGTCGACAGCTTCTTCGGAAAGCTGAAGCGAATGTGCTTCTGCCCCAGCTTCGGGTCGTGATAGAAGCTCGATCCCGGCACGGTGGCCACTGCGACTTGCTCGATCAGGTGGCGCGCCATCGCGATGTCGTCCTCGTATGGAAAGGCGGCGATGCCGGCCATGATGTAGTAAGCACCCGCCGGCGAGGGCGCCTCGAAGCCGCACTCGTTGAGGCCGGCCACTATCGCGTCGCGTCGCTCGAGGTAGTCGCCGCGCATCTCTACATAAAAGGACGAGGGAAGCTCCAGCGCGGCCGCAACAGCCATCTGGAGAGGATGCGCCGCTCCGACGGTCAGGAAGTCGTGCACCTTGCGAATGCCGTAGCTGAGGACTGGCGGCGCGATGATCCAACCCACCCGCCAGCCGGTGACCGAGTAGGTCTTGCTGGCGCCGCTGATGGTGATGGTCCGCTCGGCCATTCCCGGCAGCGTCGCGATGCTGACGTGCTCGCCCGTGTAGACGAGGTGCTCGTAGATCTCGTCGGTGATAGCGATCGCGTCGTGATCGATGCACAGGCGCGCGATTTGCTCCAGCTCCGCGCGCGTGTACACCTTGCCCGTCGGGTTGTGCGGCGTGTTGATGATGATGGCGCGGGTGTGGCGGTTGAACGCCCCCGCCAGCTCGTCGGGATCGAAAGTCCAGTCCGGCGGCCGCAAGGCCACGTAGCGCGGAATCGCGCCGCTGAGGATGCAGTCCGGTCCGTAGTTCTCGTAGAACGGCTCGAAGATGATCACCTCGTCGCCGGGGTCGACGGCCGCGAGCATCGCCGCGATCATTGCCTCGGTGGCGCCGTTCGAAACCGTCACCTCTTTGCCCGCGTCGACTTCGCGTCCCCACGCGATGGATTGCTTGCGGGCCACCGCCTCGCGCAGAGGCGCCGCTCCCCACGTGGTCGCGTACTGGTTGTGGCCGTCGCGCAGTGCCTTGACGGCGGCCTCGACGATGCGTGGGTCGGTGTCGAAGTCGGGGAACCCCTGGGCAAAGTTGATCGAGCGCTCGGGCCCGTTGAGCTCGAGGTTCTGCCGCGTCATCTCTCGGATGACTGACTCGGCGAAGCTCTCGGCTTTCAGCGATAGCCGAGCCGCAGGCTTAGTGCCCAGGATCCGCTCGCTCCAGGTGGATGTCGGTGCTCGAGCATGAGAAACACCGCTCGGGCCGCTCGAGGCCGCGCTCCCATCGCCCGCACACGTTGCACGTCCATCGGGTCTTGGCGAAGAAGTCGAGCACGTCCGAGCGGCTCAGCAGGCCGACCATCTTTCCCCGCTTGATGACTGGAACGCGCCGGATGCGCTCGCCGGCCATGAGCCGTGCCGCCTCGTCGATGCCCGTGTCCTCAGTGACCGTGATCACATGCGGGCTCATGATGTCGCGCGCGAGCGAGCCCTTCTTGGTGAAGACGTCGACCTCCGAGACGATGCCGACGACGAGCCCATCGCCCGCCACGACCGGCGCTCCGGTGATGTGCTTGCTCGTGAGCGTCTGCGCGATCTCCTCGACCGGTGTGTCTTCCTTGAAGGTGATGACGTTGCGGGTCATCACCTCTTTGACGGGGATCATGAGTGTTCGAGCAGTTTAGCCACCGTTCCGAAGTTGGCGTTGCCGCCGCTGAGCAGCAGCCCGGTCCGCCCAGGCGGCAGCTTGCCCGCAAGGTACGCGGCCAGCGGGAGGCACCCGGTGGGCTCGAGCGCCAGCCGCAGGCGCGTCCAGGCGATTCGCACCGCTTCGCCGATCTGCTCCTCGGACACTGTCACGATCGCGTCGACCAGCCGGTTGGCGAACATCACCTCGAAATTACGCGCGCCAATCGCTGTGGTGCGAACGCCGTCGGCAAGCGTTTTGGGCGATTCAGCCAGCGACTGGATCGTGCCCGACTTCCACGTCCGGTACGCGTCATCGGCCTGCTCCGGCTCGACCCCGATCACCTTCATCGAGGCGCTGTGGGCGCGGCCGGCGATCGCTGTTCCGGACAGCAGACCTCCGCCGCCGACCGGGGCGGCAAGCACCTCGAGGTCGGGCGCGTCGGTTAGCAGCTCCATGGCCGCGGAGCCCTGGCCGTGGATCACGTCCCAGTCGTCGAACGGATGGACCAGCGTGTACTTGTTCTCAGCCATGACCTCGCGCAGGCGCGCCTCGCGGTTGGCGAACGTGATGCCTTCCTGGATGACCTCTGCGCCAAGCGCGCGCGTCGCGGCCACCTTCGCCGGGTTGGCGTCCTCGGGAATGAGGATCAACGCGGGAATGCCGACTGTTCGTGCTGCGAGCGCCACTGCCTGCGCATGATTGCCCGAGCTCACTGCGATGACGCCGCGAGGGCGCTCGCGGTCCATCAATGACAGCACCGCATTGAACGCTCCGCGTGGCTTGAACGAGCCCGTCACCTGAAAGCACTCGGGCTTCAGCCGCAGGTGTGGGTCGAGCTCGGTGGTCAGGACAGGGGTGCGGCGGATGTGTGGCTTGATGCGATCCGCGGCCGTGCGGACCGCCGCGAAATGCTCGGCCACGAAATCGCTCACACGCGGGCCGCTTCTTTCTCGCGCGCCGCCTCCGGGCGCGGCGCCGGGCGCCTGCGCATGTTGGTCAGCACGATGCCGAAAAGGATCACGACCATGCCCACAATAGTCGGCAGGCTCAGCGACTCTTGCAGGAGCACGACGCCCCAGAAGACCGCGGTTACGGGCACGATGAACGTGACGCCTGTCGCGCGCACCGGGCCCAGCGTGTTCATCG
>VBFW01000190.1 GCA_005880525.1 Chloroflexota bacterium
TGGAGCTGCTCGAGGATGCCGGCATCGAGATCTCGGGCAGCAACGCTGTGGTTGTGGGCCGCAGCAACCTGGTCGGCAAGCCGGCGGCGCTCTTGCTTCTGCGGCGAAACGCGACAGTGACCCTATGTCATACGCGAACGCGCGACCTTGCAAGCCACACTCGCGCCGCCGACATCCTGGTCGCGGCGGCGGGCAAGGTCGACCTCATCACCAAAGAGATGGTCAAACCAGGTGCCGCGGTGATCGACGTGAGCACCAACTGGGTTGACGGCAAGCAAGTCGGCGACCTCGGCGAAGGCGTGGACGAGGTGGCCGGCTGGTTGACGCCGAATCCCGGCGGCGTCGGGCCGATGACAAGGGCGATGCTGATCAAGAACACATTTCAGGCCGAGGCTCGGCGACGCCCGTAAGCCAGCAGGTCTCGACATGACCTACCTCGAGACGATCGACCGCATGTCCCGGCTAGGCCGATTCGGTATGAAGCTCGGCACTGAGCGGACTCGCGCGATCCTTGATCGCCTCGGCGCACCTGATCGAGGACTCAAAGGAGCGCTGATCGCCGGCACCAACGGCAAGGGGTCGACCGGTGTCTGCCTCGCGGCCATCCTGGAGGCGGCGGGCCACCGCGTCGGATTCATGCCGAAGCCGCACCTGGTCTCGTACACGGAACGGATCCAGATCAACAGGAAGCCGATCAGCGAGCACGACTTCGTCGCGACTTTCGAGAACCTGCAGCCGATCCTCGACGCCATCGCCGCCGAGCTTGGCCAGGCCACTGAGTTCGAGATGCTGACAGTGCTCGCCCTTGCCTACATGGCGCCGCGGATCGACCTCCTGGTTTGCGAGGTTGGCCTGGGCGGCCGGCTCGACGCAACGAATGCGCTTGATCTCGGCACAGCGGTGATCACGAACATCGACTACGACCATCAGAAATATCTCGGCAACACGATCGAGCAGATCGCCAACGAGAAGGCGGCGATCATCAAGCCGGGCAACAAAGTCGTCACCGGCTGCGAGGGAGTGGCGCTCGAGATCGTCGAGTCACATGCCGCCGCGGCCGGCGCTCAGCTATGGCGGCTCGGCCGCGAGATCACTGTGGTCGCGCGATCGCGCGGATGGGCGGGCCACACGCTCGACGTCAGCGGGCCGGGTTTCGAGCACACAGGCCTGGAACTGCATCTCCTGGGCGACTACCAGACCGCCAACGCCGCGCTCGCCGTGGCGTGCGCGCATGCGATGGGCGACGTGACCGACGAATCGATCCGTCGCGGGCTGGCGTCCACCGAATGGCCGGGCAGGCTGCAGCTGATCGCTGAGGGTCCTCGGGTGATCCTTGACGGCGGGCACAACCCCGCGGCGCTCACCCGCGCCGGGTCAGCACTGCGCGCGCTCATCAACCGCGAAAGGCTCGTCGCGCTCTTCGGAATGCTCAGCGAACGCGATCCGGTGCAGATCCTCGCAGCGCTGCGCTCGATGCACCCAGACGCGGCGGTGTTCACCGAGGCCGAGAGCGCCGGCACCCACGCAGTGCCCGCGACCCGTCTGGCGGAGGTCTATGGGTCAGGCGGCGAGGCGATCTCGCCCGCAGCCGCGGCGCTCGTGAGAGCCAAGGAGCTCGCGGGCACGAATGGCAATGTGATTGTTTGCGGGTCCCTGTACCTGGTCGGTGAGATCCTCGCTCTGCATCAGAACGCTCCAAAGCGGGATGTAGGCTAGACAAATGCAGCAGCAGGCAACCCCCCAGACATTTCGCCGAGGCAAGGACCGCATTCTCGGCGGCGTGTGCTCGGGGCTCGCCGAGGGCCTTCGGATCGATCCGTTGTGGGTGCGTCTCGGCTTTGTGCTGCTCGCATTCCTGCAAGGAGTCGGACTTCTCATCTACATCGTGCTGTGGTTGGTCATGCCCGAGCAGGTCGAAGGTCAGGGCGACACGCGCTCCGGCGTTGACTCGATGTCCGCCGATCTCAAGCGGATCGGCGCCGAGCTAAAGAGTCAGTTCGGCGGCACGCCGAAGCCGGCGGCAACGCAGGAGCAACCTGATCCATCTGCTGGGACACCCACCAGCAGCAACGCGCCGCCGGCCCCGCCTTCGACGGCTAGAACTTCGATCGGGCTCGGAATCGTGCTCGTTGTCATCGGCCTCATCCTCCTGGGCGCCAACATCGGGCTCGTGCAGTGGTCGGTGATCTGGCCATCGGTCCTGATCATCCTTGGCGTGCTGCTACTCGCCCGCACCCTGGATCGGCGCCGCCTGCCTTAGCCCCTCAGCGGCCGATGAGGCGTCGCAGGCTGATCGTCCAGTCGCGCTGAGGCGCCGTCATGAATGCGGCACACAGATAGACGCAGCCGGCGATCATCGGCAGCAGTAGAAGCGCACCGATCACGGCCCACTGCCAGCCGCCGCTCATCACAAGCCCGGTGAGCAGCACCGCTGCTACCAGCAAGCCCATTGAACCGAGGAGCAGGTCGTTCGCCGACCGCGGTCCCACCCGACGGGTCGATGGGGATGCCGGTGTCGCATCGCGGGCAGCTGTGGAGCGCTTTGGCACCAGACCGTAGAGGAGGAGCAGCACACCGACCAGGCCTGCGAACAGCGTGACGACCTCGGCGACGAGGCCTTCGCGGGTATCGGCAACATGCGACGCGGCGATGAATGCGATTGCGACCAGGGCCAGCCCCGCAAGGACTGCGATCCAGCGGGCCACTAGGAGGAGGCTGCCAGCACTCGCTTGCGCATCCTGCGCATGCCGTTGAGCCAGCGGTCGTAGTCGGTCGCCTTGCGCTGAAAGTATTCGGCGACCTCGGGATGCGGCAGGATCAGGAACTTCTCCTGACGGATGCCCTCGAGGACGACGCCGGCGACCTGCTCCGGCTCAAGAGCATTTGCGGTCAAGAACTCAAGCCCGAGTCGTGACTCGGCCGCGAGCATGTCGGTTCGCACGCCCTGGGGGCAGAGGCACGACACACGGATGCCGTCGTCGCCATGGGCGATGGCGAGCCACTCGAAAAAGGAGAGCGCCGCCGCTTTCGTCGCTCCGTATGGCGCCGCGAACACGTGATTCAGCAGTCCTGCCGCCGAGATCGTGCCGACGAGGTATCCCTCATGGCGCGCGAGCATTCCTGGGAGCACATGCCGTGCGATCAATACGTGCGACATCACGTTGACGTCCCAGATGTGCTGCCAGTCTTCGTTCGCAGCCTCGGGACCTCCGCTTACGGCGATGCCGGCGTTGGAGCAGACGATGTCGATCCGTCCATATGTGGACTCGGCCTTTGCGACCATCGCGCGCACCGAAGACTCATCGGCGACATCGCATGCGACCGCAATGCCTTTGAGCTCGCGAGCAACCGACTCGGCGCCTGGACCGTCGATGTCGGCCACCACGACGCCTGCCGCACCCGCGCCAGAGAACCCTAGCGCGAGTGCTCGCCCGATGCCGCGAGCGGCACCAGTGACAACTACGACGCGGCCGTCTACCTCCATCGGGGTTGACGGCGACCGGTCACATATCCGCCGATCACGAGCACTGCGAGGAAGGCGATGACGGCCGAGAACCAGGCCGGTTGGGACATAAGGCCTACCTCGCCGCCAACCGCTGCACAACCGAACAGCGCAGCGATGGATGCGGCGGTGAAGATGACGAAGCGACCTCGCGGCAGGCGCGTGCGAAACGCGATCAGTGACCACGCACCTATGCCGATGGCGACGATCAGCACGATGAGATGCATGACGTCGACGATCATCGATCGGAGTCTACGCTGCCAATCTCATCTCAAGCCTGGGCCTCGTCCCGCGCGCGTTACTCACAGGGTTTTCCACATTTCACTCTCTGGGCCGAGCCTTGAGCGATCGCTTCACAGCGCGACCGACGCACGTCCAAAAAAATATTGCCGGTTTATCCAAAGGTGCCCCGTCCGCAACTGCCGTAACCGCATAGAATCTCTCCCCATGGTCGGTGGGGGGCTTGACTACAGCGCGCCGTTTCAACGCGCAATCGAGCTGATCGGTAAGCGCTGGACCGGGGCGGTTGTCAAGGCTCTGATTCCCGCACCGGCTCGCTTCAATCAGTTGCTGTCGGGCATCCCTGGCATCAGCGATCGAGTGCTGACGGAGAGACTGCGTGAGCTCGAGGCTGAAGGAGTCGTCGAGCGACTGGTCGATCCAGGTCCGCCCGTGCGAGTGAGCTATCGATTGACCTCTCGCGGACGCGCGCTCGAGCCCGTGCTCAACGCGGTCTCCAGTTGGGCGGAGAGCTGGTTGGAGGCAACCGCGGCCGCTGTCGGCTGATTGGTTTCGGCGCGCATGAGTGCCGCTGCTCGTCCTGCTTCGGGTTTCGCAGGCATGACTGATAGGCTTTACCGGATGCCGATTGGCGACTTCCTCCGGCGGCGGCCGGAGGCGATCACCTGCCAGGCTTGCGGCTCTCCACTTCCTAGCGGCGCGATCTTCTGTCCCTCGTGTGGAGTCCGAGCCGACGACCCGCAGGCCGAACCTCTGCACATCGTTGATCGCACCACGGGTCTCTTCAACGAGAGGTTCGTGCGCCCGGTGCTCGAGGACGAGCTGGCGCGCGCGCATCGATATCAGCGCAACCTCGGTGTGCTTCTGATCGAAGGAGCGGATGTTGGTCCGGCGGACGAGATGCTGAAAACCATGGCCGCCGCTCTTGCCGGCACGGTGCGCGATGTCGACACTCCGGGTGTCCTGGGCCGCACGCCGCCGCAGCTGCTGGCGATCCTTCCCGACACTGACGTCGCCGGCACCGCGCATGCGGCCAACCGCGTGCTCGCTGCGGTCAACGAGGCACTCAAGCCGGCCGGTGGACGCGCAACGGTTGGCCTCGTCTGCGTCCGGCCCGGCCAGCGCGTACGCGCGGGCGCCGTGATCGAAAGCGCCAGCCGATCGCTTCGGTCCGGCCGTCCCGAGATGGTCGGCAAGCCCGCCTGACGCTAGCCATCTACCTCGCCCGTCACGGCGAGACCGATTGGAGCCTCAACGGCCGGCATACCGGTGAGACCGACCTGCCCCTGACGACGCGTGGAGAGGAGAGGGCGGCCGCGCTTCGAGGAAGGCTGGCCGGACTGCACTTCGTCGCTGTTTTCTCGAGCCCGATGCAGCGCGCACGCCGAACGGCGGAGCTCGCTGGATTCCCAGATCCTCAGGTCACCGACCTGCTTCGAGAGTTCAGCTACGGCGAGTACGAAGGCTTGACCAGCGCGGAGATCAGAGATTCGCGGCCAGGCTGGGAGATCTACCACGACGGATGCCCCGGAGGCGAGTCGCCGGCTGAGGTCTATGCGCGAGCCCAGCAGTTCCTCGACCTCGCGACCAGCGCCGCGGCCGGGGGTGGCGACGTGCTCGCCTTCGCGCACGGACACATCCTTCGCGCGGTGGCTGTCGCCTGGCTGGCGCTCGATATCACTGCCGCATCGGAGTTCCGGCTCGACGTAGCAACGCTGAGCCAGCTCGCCGCCACCGACCGAGGTCGGGAGCTGGCCCTGTGGAACTCACAGTGATTCAGCGCCGGCGCACTGTCCACGTCCGGCTGCGAACGCCGGGTAGCCCTGCGAACACGAGGTACGCAGACGTCTCAACATCCGCGCGGTAACGGTGTCGCTCGCCGGGGTTGATGAGCAGCATCTCGCCCGCGCGAACCTCGGCCCACTTCTCTCCATCGTGGAAATGCAGCGCGCCGATGGTCACGATCAGCGCCACCGGGATGGCGTTGCGATGCTCGGGCACGTCCTGGCCTGCCTCGAGGCTCAGCCCGACCACTCGCATCGAGCCGCAGTCGCCGATCTGCTCGAAGCCGATGGCGCGACGCGGCGCGCCCGGGCCCGGCACTGACACTGCTCATATCATGCTCGGCCGCCGGCATCACATCAGTCGAATGACGTGAAGGTCGTGCATGTGGTCGGCGTGGATGGCGCACGCAGCGCAGTGGGCGTCGTCGTCGTCATCGACGTCCTGCGAGCGTTCACCCTGAGCGCATACGCCCTCGCCGGCGGGGCACGCGAGTGCCTCCTGGTCAGAACTGTGGATGAAGCGCGCGCTGTGGCGGGTGCGACGCCCGGCGCGATCATCTCGGCCGAGGTCGACACGCTTCCAGTGGAGGGCATACCGATCAGCAACTCACCGACACAGATCGTCGAGGCCGACGTGCGCGGGCACGCGGTCGTGCAGCGCACGAGCGCAGGTACGCAGGCCATCCGCGCGGTCGCAGGTGCTGACGCCATGTATGCGGCGAGTCTGGTCGTCGCGCGTGCGACAGCTCAAGCCTGCCTGTTAAGAGGGCCGCAGACCGTGACCCTCGTGGCCTCGGGCGACTTTCCCGAAGACCACGCGTGCGCTCGCTACATCGAAGCTCTCATGCGCGGCGAGAACGAGGATGTCTCGCGGCTGCTGGAGGCTTTGATCAGCTCGGACCGTTATGAGAAGTTCGCGCGTGGCGACTGGCCGGGGTTCCCCAAGAGCGACCTGGACCTCGCGCTTGCGACCGATCGCTTCGATTTTGCGATGCGTGCGACCAAGGACGAGCGCTGGGTGCGTCTCACCTCCGAGCGCGCGTAAGATCTTCCCGAGCACCAAGGGAATCCGGTGTGATGCCGGAGCTGTCGCGCAACTGTGAGCGAGGAGCCTGAGCCTGAATAACGCCACTGGGTGAGACCCGGGAAGGCAGGCCAAGGTGAGGATCCGCAAGCCAGGAGACCTGAATGCCCGAATCGACGACAACCGTCCGCGCGCAACGGCACGGAAGCTCCTGGCGGTCGGCTTTCAGCGGCGCGTTCGGTCGGCGACCGCCTGGAGGTACGGCCGTGCGCAAGCACATCTCGCCGGCCAGCGCGATACTGGCCATCGTCCTCGCGGCTGCTGCATGCAGCAGCTCCACACCATCGGCATCCGGCAGCCCCACGCCTGCATGCGCGAACGCGAGCGCGCCGCATCACGCATACGTGGTGGTCGAGCACCTGTCCGGCAAATCGGTGCAGAAATGCGTCGGCTTCAGCGGCGACACCATCGGCGGCCAGGCGCTGATGGATCAGTCAGGCGTCAAGTTCCAGACCCAGACCTTCAGCTTCGGCAAGGCCGCGTGCGCCATCGACAACGAGCCTGCGCAGTTCACGCAGTGCCTGCCGCAAAACGCGCCTTACTGGGCGCTGTTCGTGGAGACGGGCGGCGCGTGGGCGACCGCGCAGACCGGCTACACGGATGTGACCCTGCACGACAAGGACGCCCTCGGCTGGCATTACGTGCAGGTGACTGACGCCTCACCCGCTCCACCGCCGCTGGCGAATGAGCGCTGACACGAATCACCTGAACGCGCGAGCAGTCGCGGCCTGGTCGGCCGCGTGCCTGGTCGTCGTGCTCGCGACAACCAATCCCGTCTACAAGACCCTGGTGCTGGCGGCGGCGCTCGCGGCGCTCGTCGCCGGCGCCGGCTTCCGGCGAACCAGGCGGCTCTTCGCCGCCGCCGTGCTTATCGCCGCCTTTGCGGTCGTCCTGAACCTGGTGTCGGCGCATCTCGGCGCGACGGTCCTCTTCACACTGCCTGCTCAGCTCCCGGCGATCGGAGGCCCTTACACGCTGGAGGCCTTGGCGTACGGCGCGACCGGCGGGATCACGGTCGCGGCCGCCATCCTCGCCGCCGCGCCCTTCTCGCTGCTGCTCGCGCCTCATGAGGTGATGGACGCGCTGCCTGCCGCGCTGTCCCGCACAGGGGCAGCCCTGGCCGCCGCGCTCAACCTGGTGCCCGCGGTGGGCGCGACCTTCGTCCAGGTCAGCGAGGCCCAGCGCATGCGCGGGTGGCGGCCGCGTGGGCCGCGTTCGTGGGCCGAGGTCGCGGTGCCCGTCGTCCTGACCAGCGTCGAGAGCTCGATCCAGCTCGCGGAATCGATGGAGGCCCGCGGCTTCGGCTCTGGCCCCCGCACACACATGAGTCCCGTGCGGATGAGCTCACAGGGCTGGGTCCTCGTGGTCGCGTCGGGATCGGCGGTAGCGCTGTTCACGCTGTCGATCGCCGCCGGCTGGGCCGGGCCATGGGCCCCGTATCCCCTGCTCACCGCGCCACCAATCGATCCGCGGCCGCTGCTCGCATGCCTCCTGCTTTTCACGCCGGCACTGCAATGGCGATCGCGCAGCTAGACCACTTCACCTACTCGTACCCGGGCGCCCCGTGCCCGGCCCTGCGCGACGTCAGCACGCGGATCGACCCAGGCATGACCGTCGTGGCGGGTCCGTCAGGAAGCGGCAAGTCAACCCTGCTTCGCGTCTTCAACGGCCTGGTGCCGCACTTCCACGGCGGGCGCGTATCCGGCGCGGCGACGGTTGCAGGCTTTGACGTGCTCGCGACGCCGACGCGCGTTCTCGCGCGCAGCGCCGGCTTCGTGTTCCAGGACCCTGAGCTGCAGACGGTTTACGCGACCGTCGACCGCGAGGTCGCGTTCGGATTGGAGAACGCCGCCATTCCGCAAGGGGAAATTGCCGGCCGAGTGAGCGAGGCTCTGCATGAGGTGGGCATCGAGCACCTTGCCGGCCGCGCGGTGCGCACCTTGAGCGGCGGCGAGCGCCAGCGCGTCGCGCTCGCGTCGGCGCTGGCGGTGCGGCCTCGACTCGTGGTCCTCGACGAGCCGACATCGCAGCTCGACCCACATGGCGCGGAGCTGCTGCTGGCGGCGGCGCGGCGGGCCACGGCCGATGGACGCGCCGTGGTCGTGTCAGAGCATCGATTGAGGCGGCTGATGCCTGGAGCAGATGCGCTCCTTGTTGTCGACGAAGGCTGCGTCACCGCTGGCGATCCGGCGGCGTGGCGACCGGCCGGCGCTGCGCCCACGCCGAGGCTTCGATCACCAGGAGGCGAAACCTGGAGCGTCTCGAGCGCCGCGGTCGGTTTCGATGGCGTGCCGGTGCTCGAAGACGTCGACGTGGCCGGCCGCGCGGGGGAAGTGGTCGCGCTGGCCGGTCCCAACGGCGGCGGCAAGACAACGTTGCTGCGGCTGATCGCCGGCCTCGCGGCGCCGCTGTCCGGGAAGGTCACGCGGCCGCCGGGCGGCATCGCCTACCTGCCTCAAAATCCGGTCGCCCTCCTGCACCGGCCGTCGGTGCGCGCCGAGGTCCAGTTCACGATCGACCGCGCGGGTGGACAGAACGGGGAAAGGCCGGCGCGAATCCTCGCCATGCTCGGTATCGCTGGGCTTGCGGACCGCTACCCGAGAGACCTCTCGAGCGGCGAGCGTCAGCGCGCGGCCATCGCCGCAGTGCTGCCTGGCACGCCGAAGCTCGTGCTTCTCGACGAGCCGACCCGGGGCATGGACATGGCGTCACGCAGCGCGCTCATCGCAGTCGTTGCGGACCTGCGCGACCGCGGGGCGGCGGTCGTGATCGCGACCCACGACGAAGATCTGCAGGCCGCGCTGGCCGATCGTGTGGTCGATGTTGCCCGCGGCACGGTCACCGAGCGCGCGCCGCAGGAGCTGCCGGCATGAGGGCGCGCAACCTGCCGGTCGCGCTCATCTCGCTGCCCGGGCTGCTGCTGTTCCTCTGGCCATTCCTTGGCTCGGACCTCCCGGCCTCGACGCCTGCCTGGACGCTGATGCTGGCGACGGTCAGCGCGCTGCTGCTGGTCGAGGTGGGCACGCGCCAGCTCGACTCGCGCGGCCTCGCGCTGCTCGCCGCGATCGCGGCCATCGATACAGTGCTCCGTCTCGCGGTCATCGAGGGCATCGGCGGCTTCAGCCCGATCTACTTCCTGGTGCTGTGCGCGGGCTACGTGTTCGGCTCGACTTACGGCTTCCTCGCGGGGGCGCTGTCAATCCTCGTGTCGGCGATGGTCGGCGGTGGGGTCGGTCCGTGGGTTCCGTACCAGGTCTTCGCGATCGGATGGATCGGGGCGCTCGCCGGGCTGGCCGGCCGGTGGCGCGGGCGACTACCCGGGTGGCGCGACCTCGCCGTGCTGGCGCTTATCGGCGGGGTCATGGGCTGGGTCGTCGGCGCGCTCTGGGACATCCAGGACTGGGTGACCGTTTATCGGGGCAACCCGACCCTGGGCTGGGAGCCAGGCATGAGCGCGGCCACCACGTTGGTGCATTTCGGGCGCTTTTACCTGGTGACCTCGCTGGCGTACGACACATTTCGCGCAGTAGGCAACGTGATCATGGTGCTGCTGCTTGGCGCACCGGTGCTGGCGGCGCTATCGCGGCTGCAAGCGCGGCTCAGCTTCGAGATCGTTTCGCAAACATAGAGACGAGCCCGGAAAGCAGCTCCGGGCACGCCTCACGTCCGTCTTTTGGAGCTCCCGCTCAGCTCCAGTAGGGGCGGCGCCGCGCACCTCGGCCCATGCCGACGATGCGAACGATGAGCAGCAGGATCACCGCGCCGAGGAACGCCATCACCATCGCGCTGATGATCGGGTGTCCTGCGATCACGATGGCCCAGTGGAATGCGTTTGCCAGGAACCCGCCAAGGAACGCGCCGATGATTCCGACCACAACGTCACCCACGATGCCCAGGCCGTGGCCCAGGGCGATGTGGCTGGCGAAGAAGCCGGCGACGAGGCCGACCAGCAGCCAGATCAGGATCGTGTCGAAGTCAAGGTTTACAACCATTTATTTATGAGACCCCCTTTTGCTGATAGAAACGCTGGGGCCGAAAGACCTACCTGCGTAGGTTCAGCAATGTAAAGAGGCGGCTACTTTCCCCTGCCGCCGAATCCCAGCAATCGGAGCACGAACAGCAGGATCACGGCGCCGACGAACGCCACGATGATCTCGGTGACGATCACGTGTCCGGCGATGGCGAACTTGATGTGGAGCAGGCCCGCCAGCACCCCGCCGAGGAAGGCCCCGATCACGCCGGCGATGATGTCGCCGAAGAGTCCGAGATCGCGGCCCATGGCGACCCTGCTGGCGAGCGCGCCGGCCAGGAGGCCGACCAGGATCCAGATGATGATGGTGTCGATATCGAGGCGGATGTCGATCATCGGG
>VBFW01000273.1 GCA_005880525.1 Chloroflexota bacterium
ACCATGATCCGGAGCGCCGGGGCCGCTCCTTTGCTCTTCGTCACGTGGGGTCACCGGGCCGGCTGGCCTCAAAACGGGATGCCCGACTACGTGAGCATGCAGGCTGCGATCGACGACGGCTACCGCGCCATCGCCGCCGAGCTGCACGTCCCGATGGCGCCCGTCGGACCGGCTTGGCTGCAGGTGGTCGCACAGGGATCGAGCCCCGGCCTGTGGGAGGACGACGGCAGCCATCCGAACGGCACGGGCACGTACCTCGCCGCCTGCGTCTTCTACGCGGCCATCTTTGGGCAGAGCCCGGCCGGTCTGGGCTGGCACCCCTGGATTTCGGACGGCGACGCGTACCGGGTCCAGCGCACGGCTGCCGCCACCGCGCTCGACGACCGGTCCGAATGGGGATTGCCGTAGTGTGGGGTGGGTGAACCGCTCGGTCCGTTCGGCCGCAATTTTCGGCCTGATGGCCGGGCTTGCGACAGTGGCTGTGGCCGAGGCTGTACGGCCGCGAGGCGGCACCGGGCTGCTGCTCGATTGGGAGGACGTCCGGCGGCGTGCTCGCTCGTGGCTGGCCTCGTCATCGGCGCCGGCGGTCGACCTGGGGTCGGCGGAGCGCCAGTACCGCTTGATGGCCGCGCAGCTGCAGGGCCCGCTGCTCAAGTTCGTCGGCGCGCTGCCGAAGGGCGCCTCGCTGCCCGAGTTCTCAGCCCTCGACCGCGCCGGCTGGCTCGACCTGAACCTCAGCATCCTGCGGCGGGTGGTCGATCCGATCCTCGAGAAGGGGCGGCTGCCCAACTCGCTGGCCGTGGAAGCCGGACGGGCGGGGCTGAACCACTACGTCGCATTCCTGCTGGCTTTTCTGGGCAGGCGGGTGCTCGGCCAGTACGACCCGCAGCTTCTCGGCACGGAGCCGATGAGCCCCGATGGCCTGTACCTGGTCGAGACCAACGTCGAGGAATGGGGCAGCAGGGCCGAGCTTCCCGGTGAGGACCTGCGGCGCTGGCTGATCCTCCACGAGCTGACGCACGCGTGGCAGTTCGCCGCGCATCCATGGCTCAAGGACTACATGGAGAGCTCGATGCGGGTGCTGCTCGAGTCGGCCACGAAAGCCGGCCCGACCGCGGCTCGCGTCGCCGCTTTCGCCGGCGTGCTGCCCGCGCAGTGGCGCGTGATGCGCCAGATGCAGGGCACGATGTCGTTCGTCGAGGGCTATAGCAACCTGGTCATGAACGAGCTGGGCAGCAAGACGCTCGCCGGGTTCGACCGGCTGGAGGATGCCTATCGTGCCCGCGGCCGCAGCCGCAGCGTGGTCGAGATCCTCATCTGGCGCCTTACCGGTCTCGACCTGAAGCTGCAGCAGTACCAGAAGGGAGAGGCGTTCGCCAGGGCGGTCTACGACTCGTATGGGATGGACGTCCTGAACCGCGCGTGGAATGGCGCCGAGTCGATGCCGAACCTGGACGAGCTCGCCGACCCGCCGCGGTGGTACCGCAGGATCGTCGGGGTCCAGAACTAGGTAGATATAAGTCGATCACTGCGTGGCAGGGTTGGCTCGGCTCCGCCGAGCCATATCTCGGCGTGTATGCAGCCACCCAAGCGTAGCGGGGCGAGGGGGGTTCCCCACAAGGGGGGCCTGCCCCCCTTGTGTCTTTAATCCTTCAGCTCTTCCTGCGCGGTCTCTTCGGTGATCGGCATGACGGTCACCGGAAGGTCGGAGATGTCGAAGTAGCGGATCGGTTTGTTCATCCGCTTCGCGATGCCGACCTGAACCTTTACGCCTAGCGAGAGCCGCCCGAAGACCCACACCTCGTCGCATTTCGCGAGCAGGTTGTTCATCGCCTCACGCACGACGTCCTTGCCGACCGTGTGCATGAGGTAGTAGTCGAAGAGCATGAAGGGGCTGACCGGGACGAGTCCTGAGTCGAGAACGAACTTCTGGATGTGCGCGCGCCAGTAGAAGACCTTGTTCGACATCGCCACGTAGACGAGTCGTTTCGGATGTCTGAGCGTCTCCTCAGCCTGGTCGCGCGCGCTCGGCTTGGTGGTCGGCTGGAAGATTCGCTCCAGGATGTCGTCGGCTACTTTCCCCGAGAGAGCCACACCTAAAGTCGGCATATCCTAACAGCCGTGGCCGCGGGCTCCCGGTTCGACCTGTCAGGACGCATCGCGCTCGTGACCGGAGCCAGCCGCGGTATTGGCAGCGCGATCGCCGAGGCGCTGGCGGAACAGGGCGCCAAGGTCGTGCTTTCGAGCCGCAAGCAGGAAGGCCTCGACGTCGAGGCGGCTCGAATCAACGCCCGCTTCCCGGGCAGTGCCGAGGCGGTCGCCGCTCATGCGGGGCGCCAGGAAGACCTCGAGCGGCTGGTGGCCACGGTCATGGAGCGGCACGGCCGCATCGACATCCTGGTGAACAACGCGGCCAACAACCCTTACTTCGGACCGCTCATGGATGCCGAGATGGCGGCGTGGGACAAGACGTTCGAGGTCAACCTGCGCGGCCTCTTCGTCCTGACCAAGCTCGTCTATCACGCCTCGATGGAGAAGGACGGCGGCGCCGTCGTGAACATCTCCAGCGTGGGCGGCCTGCGCCCGGGATTCGGTCTCGGCGTCTACAACATCACGAAGGCCGGGGTGATCATGCTCACCCGACAGCTTGCCAAGGAGATCGGGGGCAAGGTGCGGGTCAACGCCATCGCGCCGGGCCTGATCAAGACCCGCTTCGCCGAGGCGCTCTGGGGCAACGAGGAGATCCTGAAGCGCGTGGTCGAGTCCAATCCGATGGGCCGGATCGGTTCACCCGAGGAGATCGCCGGCGCGGTTGTCTTTTTGGTTTCGGATGCCGCGAGCTATATCAATGGGGAAGTGATCGTGGTCGATGGGGGCGGCGGGGAGCCTTAGTCTCGACCGATTCGCCGTTGCTCGTCTCGCCGTTCACTGGAACCGGCTGGCGGCTGTGGATGAAGTCTTCGAGCTCCTTTTCGTACTGATACGCGTGACGGTCCGGCTCGTAGCGCAGGACGCGCCGCTGCTGGATGTAGTCGTCGAACGCGGTGCGCGTGTCGCGCGCGGCGCGGAACCCCAGCAAGCGCGAGGCCTTGGCGGTGGACAGCGAGCGGCCCCAGCGCAGCAGATCGAGCAGCTGCGGCGAGAGA
>VBFW01000191.1 GCA_005880525.1 Chloroflexota bacterium
GTCTTCTGGCCGTCGACCACGACATCGTCGGTTCGCTTGTCAGCGATCGTGCTCAGGAAGTTCGCCTTCACCTTGTTGGCGTCGGTGATCGCGCTGGTGTCGACGGGCTGCGCGTTCTTGGACGTGTACCAGCGATCACCCACTACCTTCGCCAGCTGCCGGGCCTCAGTCGGATCCGTGATCTGGCTCTCCAGGTATCCCGAGCCTTTGAAGTAGATCTTGCCGTTGATCTGCAGGGCTTCATAGCTCAGCGAGCCCTGCGTGACCTGGACGTCCTCGGTGGCGGGCGCAACGTACTTCGTGTCGAACTTGTAGAGCGTCGTGTCTTGTGTGAACGTGCCCTTCGCCTCGACGCTCTTGGCCTTGGCGAGGTTGTCCGCGGCCCCGTTCTCCAGCTGGGACGTCGAGGCGCGCCCGAGCCCGAACGGCAGCCCGCAGGCGGCGATGACCAGCGCCGCAGCGCTGGTCATCAACAGCTTCCGCATCGGCTCCAGGCTACTGAGCCTGCTCGATTGCCCTCCGCGTGAGGACCCTGGCGAGATGCTTCTTGTATTCGGGGCTCGCCCGCAGGTCGCCCGCGGGGTTCAGGCCGTCGGACGCGTGCTGCGCCGCCTCTTCAGGCTTCGCGCCCTTGCCGAGCGCATCCTCAACCGCCTTGGCGCGCACGGGCGTCGGGCCCACATTGGTCAGCCCGATGCGCCAGTGGCCGTCCACCTTCTGGGCTGCGGCTCCGACGATTGCCCAGTCGAACAGCCGGCGGCGGAACTTGATGTACTTGTGAGGGCCGTTTGCCACGGGGAACACGACCTCGGTGACGATCTCGTTCGCTTGCAGCGGCGTGGTGAACAGGTCTTTGAAGAAATCCTTGGCCGGGATCGTCCGCCGGTTGGTGACGATGTCGGCGTCGAGCATCAGTGCGATGGTCGGATAGTCGCCGGCCGCGTCGGCGTGCGCGACGACACCGCCGATCGTGCCCATGTTGCGCACCTGGTTGTCGCCGACCTCGCTCGCCACCTCGGCGAGGATGGGCAGCTTGTCCCTGATGACGTCCGAGCTGTGAATCGCGAAATGGCGCGTGAGCGCGCCCACATGCAGCTTGTCGCCCTTGGCCTCGATGTGGTCGAGTCCCTTGATGCCGTTGATGTCGACGAGGGCCTTGGGCTGGGCGAGGCGAAGCCGCATCAGCGGGATGAGGCTGTGGCCGCCCGCCAGCACCTTGGCATCCTCTCCAAACTTGTCAAGCAACTTGACCGCCTCATCGACTGAGGAGGCCTTCGCGTATTCGAATGCGGCGGGGATCACTTGCGCGCCTCCTTCATCATGTGCCACAGCTTGTCCGGGGTCGCGGGCATGTCGACGTGCTTGATGCCCAGCGGGCTGAGCGCGTCGCAGATGGCGTTGATGACCGCCACACTGGCCGCGATGGTGCCCGCCTCGCCGATGCCTTTCACGCCCAGGTCGTTGGTAGGGCTTGGCGTGATCGTCTTGTCGAGGATGAACGGCGGGATCTCGCCCGCCGACGGAACCAGGTAGTCGATCATCGTTCCGGTCTTCAGCTGACCGCTGCTTTCGTCGTAGACGACCTCTTCGTACAGCGCCTGCGCGATCGCCTGCACGACGCCGCCGTGGATCTGGCCGTCGACGATCATCGGGTTGATGATGTTTCCGCAGTCGTCGACAGCGACGTACTTCTCGAGCTTCACGCTGCCGGTCTCGGCGTCGATCTCGACCACCGCCACGTGCGCGCCGAACGGCCACACGAGGTTGGGTGGATCGAAGTACGCGACCGCCTCGAGCCCTTGCTCCATGCCTTCAGGAAGCCCCATTCCGTAGCTCGCGAACGCGACCTCGCCGAAGGCCTTCGACTTGTCCGGTGAACCCTTGACGTGGAAGTTCCCGTGCTCGAACACCACGTCCTCTTCCGCCGCTTCGAAGATGTGGGCGGCGAGCTTCTTGCCTTTGTCGATCACCTTGCCTACTGCCTTGCTGATCGCCACGCCGCCGACGGCGAGGCTGCGGCTGCCGTAGGTGCCGTATCCGAATGACGTGCCTTCGGCCGTGTCGCCGTGGCGCAGCTCGACGCTGTCGAGCGGCACGCCCAGCTGGTCGGCGACGATCTGGCTGAACGTCGTCTCGTGGCCCTGGCCGTGTGAGTGCGTGCCCGTGTAGACGATGACCGCGCCGGTTGGCGTGACGCGTACCTGCGCCGACTCCACCAGCGCGATGCCTCCGGTGGCCGGCGCCGTGGCCGCGCTGGGGCCGAAGCCGCACAGCTCGATCCACGTCGACAGCCCGATGCCCATGTAGCGGCCCTGCTTGCGCAGGTCGGCCTGCTTCTTGCGGAGCTCCGCGTAGCCCGCGAGCTCCAGCGCCTTGTCGAGCGATTTGTCGTAGTCGCCCGAGTCGACCACCAGTCCGAAGTTCTGCGTGAACGGGAAGTCTTCAGGCTGGATGAAGTTCTTCCTCCGAATATCGACTGGATCCATCTTCAGCTCGAGCGCGACGAGGTCGACCATCCTCTCGACGAGGTGAGTCGCCTCGGGCCGGCCCGCGCCTCGATATGGATCGGTCGGCACGCGGTTGGTCAGCACGCCGACTGTGCGCGCCGAGATGCCCTTCCACTTGTAGCCGCCACCGGCCATCAGGCAGGCGACCGGCTGGAATGCGCCGAACGTGCCGTGATATGCGCCAACGTCCACGTACTGGACGACGCGCATCGCGAGCAGCGTGCCGTCCTTCTTCGCCGCGACCTCACAGTCGTAGAACTGGCCGCGACCGTGCGTCGAGTTCTGGATCGATTCGGTGCGCGTCTCGATCCACTTGACCGGGCGGGCGGTCATGCGCGACAGCGCCGGGACCAGGTAGTCCTCCGGGTAAGGGCTGATCTTGCTGCCGAACCCGCCGCCCACATCGGGCGAGATCACACGCACCTGGCTTTCCCTCAGCCCCAATGCGCCGGACACGAACAGCCTGATGAAGTGCGGGTTCTGGCTGGACAACCACATGGTCAGCTTCTTGTCGAAGCCTTCGTAATCGGCCAGCACGCCGCGCGGCTCCATCGGTACGGGGGCGAGCCGGTTCTGCAGGACTCGCTCCTTCACCACGACGTCCGCTTCCTTGAATGCGGCTTCAGTCAGGTCGAGCGGCGTGTAGGTGAAGTCCCAGCACACGTTGTCCGGTCCGGCCTCATGCGCCTTCGGAGCGCCCTTCGCGAGCGCCTTCTCGAGGTCCATCACAACGGGCAGGTCGTCGTAGTCGACCTGGATCATGTTGGCCGCGTCGGCCGCCTGCCCCTTGCTCTCCGCGAGCACCACGGCGACGATCTCGCCCTGATAGGTGACCTCCTTCTCGGCGATGGGGAACCGCTCGGGGACGTACTTCTTCTCGGCCACGAAAGCGGGCGCGGCCGGATGCGTGCCGGCGAGCTGGCCCTTGAAATCGCGCGCGGTGTAGACGCCGACGACGCCGGGCGCCTTGCTCGCGTCCGTGACGTCGATGCTCTTGACGCGCGCGTGAGCGACGGGGCTGCGCACGAACGATGCATACGCGGTGCCCTGGCGAGTGAAGTCGTCGATGTAGTGGCCGTGGCCCGTGATGAGCCGCGGATCTTCGCGACGATGGATCTTGGCCCCAACGAGCTGGGTGACCGCCATGTCAGTTCCCTCCCGCCGTGACCTGGGTCTTCCGGGCCGGCGTGCTGCTCATAGTCCTGGCGGCGGTCTGCACTGCCTTGACGATGTTCACGTAACCCGTGCACCGGCACAGGTTGCCTTCGAGGCCCCTGCGGATCTCATCCTCGGTCGGGTTGGGGTTCTGCTCGAGCAGGTAGGCCGCGGCCATGATGAAGCCGGGCGTGCAGTAACCGCACTGCAGTCCGTGCTCATCCCAGAAGGCCTGCTGGATCGGGTGGAGCTCATCGCCGTTGGCCATGCCCTCGATCGTCGTGAGGTTGCGGCCCTCGGCCTGGACGGCGAATGCTCGTGCTTATGCCCGTTGACGGTGACTGCGACCTTGTGCTTCATCCGGCTCCTCCTAGCTAGCGGGCGGCGCGCTCGAGGCGCGGGCGGCGCATGACGGGCGGCCGCGCGGACGCAATTCGAACCGTGTCCGAACCTGTCGGACACCTACTATTCGGCTACTTTTACTTCTGAAATGCAACTGGAAAATTCCTTCTCGGTCAATGCGCCCCCCGATCGGGTGTTCGCCTACCTGCTCGACATCAACAAAGTGGTCGGCTGTGTACCTGGCGCGGAGCTGTCGGAGGTCGTCGATCCGGCCACGTTCAAGGGCAAGGTGAAGGTCAAGGTCGGGCCGATCACGGTCGCCTACAACGGGACCGCGCGCATCACCGATCGTGACGACGCCGGCCGGTCGGCCGCCATCGAGGCGGAGGGCCGCGAAACCACCGGGCCGGGCTCCGCCCGCGCCAAGGCTGTGATGAAGGTCGATGCCGAGGGCTCGGGGTCGATGGTCAAGATCTCGACCGACTACAGCGTGGCGGGGCGCGTGGCGCAGTTCGGGCGGGGCGTGATGGAAGACGTGTCGCGGCGGATCATCAACGAGATGGCCGCCTGCATCAAGGCCAACGTCGAGGGCGGCGAGCAGCACGAGGCGGCCGTGTCGGGAGGATCGGTGAGCGCCGACACACCGGCACCGGCGCCGGTGACGGCCCAGCCGGTCAACGCGGTCCCGATGTTCTTCCAGGTCCTGTGGGCGGGAATCCGCCGGCTGTTCGGAGCCCGCTCGACCTAACCCCCGCTAGCGAGGTCGGGAACTACACCTAGCCGAGGAACAGGGCCAGCATGTGGTCGCGGTTGGCCCAGATGTTGGGCTGCGCCCAGCTCTTGCCCGCCACGCCGATGACCGTCACCGTCACGTCGAACATCTGGAAGAACCGGCCCTTGAGCAGGAGCTCGGTGTGCATCTCGGGCGAAGCCGCTTTGGCAAACTCGGCGAACCCGCTGACCATGAACTCTGCCGCCTGGTACATGGCGTAACGACGGATCGTCTCCATCTGCGGGTCGACCGGTGGCGGTTCCGGATCGATCGTGCGGATTCCGCCGATCAGAGCCTTGTTGAACAGGCCTTCCGGCACTCCGTTCAACTGCACAGCGCCTGGCAGCAGCGGCTCCGCCGAGACGTTGCGCATGTGAAACAGCGACTCCTGGTCGTTGAGCGTCTCTCGCATGCGTCCGCGGATCTGCATCTCCCCGGTCAGGCGCTGGTAGGGCGTCAGGACGTCCACCTTGGTCCAGTTGGCTATGCCTATCGCGCCGGCAGTGGGCTGTTGCATCGCCCGGGAGAATACCTTTCCGCTGCGAGAATTGCGCAGTGGAGCTCGAAGACGCCAAACGACGCATCGAGCAGCACAGCGCGCTGCACGCGTTCATTTCGATCTCTGACGAGACCGGCGACGGACCCATAGTCGCCGTCAAAGACCTGGTCGACGTCAAGGGCATCGTCACGACGGCGGGCGGGATCATCCTGCCCATGACGCCGGCCGCAGACGATGCCCCGGTCGTCCAGCGCCTGCGCCGGCACGGGTGCGTCGTGGTCGGCAAGACGAACCTGCATGAGTTCGCTTATGGCGTGACAAGCGTCAATCCGCACTACGGCGCGGTCCTCAACCCGCACGACCCGAGCCGGGTGGCCGGCGGCTCATCGGGCGGCTCGGCAGTCGCCGTCGCCGCCGGCATGTGCGACTGGGCAATCGGGAGCGACACCGGCGGCTCGATCCGCATCCCCTCCGGCCTGTGCGGCATCGTCGGCTTCAAGCCGGCCGTCGGCAGCATCGACACCACCGCCGTGGTGCCGCTGAGCCGCTCGCTCGACACGCTTGGTCCGATGGCGCCGGACGTGGCGACCGCCGCCCAGGCCTTCGCGATGATGACGGGCGAGGACGTCGCGCCGATGCCAGGCTCCAGGCCGCGATTCGGCGTGCCGGCGAGCTGGGTGCACGACCTCGATGAGCAGACCTCACGGGCCTGGGCATTGGTATCCAGGGGAATTCCCGAGATCCAGTTCGTCGATCACGGCCCTCTGTTCCGAGACGGGCTGACCATCCTGATGGTCGAGGCCACGGTGTACCACCGGCTCTGGATGGCCGAACAACCCGACAAGTACGGGGCTGACGTGCTGACCCTGCTCCGAAGGGGACTCGAGATCCTCGCCGTCGATTACGAACAGGCGCGGGCTGCCCGGCCCGGCCTGCAGGCGGCCGCACGCGCGGCGATGTCGGACATCGACGCGCTGATCCTGCCCACCACCGCGATCGTTGCGCCGCCCGTCACCGCCGGCATCGAGGCTCGCGAGCCGCTGGCGCGATACACGCGGCCGTTCAACCTGACGGGCCAGCCGGTGGTGTCGCTGCCGGCGCCGGTCAAGGGACTGCCGGTCGGCATCCAGGTCGTCGGGCATACCAACGCCGGCGCGCTGTCCGCGGCGATGTGGCTGGAGCGGGAGTGGCGCAGCCCCGCCGCGTGAGGTCCAAGGAGCTGTACCCGGCAGTTTTCAGCCGCCACGCCGAGGCTTACAAGTCGCGGCTCGACGAGATCATGGCGCGGGGCGAGGCGCGCGGACGTTTGCGTATGGTGGAGCGGAGCGAGGCGGCTCCTGGCATGACGGTTCTCGACCTGGCCTGCGGGCCCGGCAACATCACGCGGCTGCTGGCCCAGCGCGTCCAGCCCGATGGTCGAGTGCTGGGGGTCGACCTGGCGCGCGGAATGATCGCGATCGCAGCGTCTGAGCGCCCACCCGGCACGTCTTTCGCGGTGATGGACATCGAGAGCCTGGGCCTGTCGGACCAGGCTTTCGATGCGGTCGCGTGCGGCCACGGGCTGCAATTCGCACCTGACCTCGACCGTGCGCTGCGCGAGGCCTGGCGCGTGCTGCGTCCGTCCGGCGTTCTGGCCGCAAGCGTGCCCGCCGCCGGGACCGCTGAATCGGTGTGGACCTTGATCGACCGCGTCGTCGATCGTCATCTCCCTCCGGCGCCGAAGGCCGTCGATGACTCCGCAACGCGCGCAACCGTCAGCGATCCCGACACGTTTCGCTCGGCTGCGCTGGCGGCGGGCTTCAAATCAGCGTCCGTGGAGGTGGTCGACGAGGAGGTGCACTGGGACTCCGCCGAGATGCTGGTCTCGAGGTGCATGAGCTGGTGGCAGCTCGCGTCGCGTGTCGATGCGGTCGACTCGTGCGCCGGCGCGACCTTCATGGAGGAAGCGACCGAGGCGGTGCGACACGAGCATCCGGGCGCGATCACTACGCACAGCCGCAACCTGGTCCTGACGGCGCGGAGGGCGTGACGCGCATGCCTGCGACTCGGACCGCTTTGTGCGCAATTACACGTTCTGAACGCGAAATAACGTGCCTTTGTGCACAAAAGTAGGCCCGGACCGCCTACCCAGATGCGCGCGAGTGCATCATCCCGGCGCCCTCTCCACCGCTGCGACGCAGCGAGACGCACACCCACATCCGATATGGACGCCACGCCTCGGACAAGCCCTCGAGCGTCGCGTTGTCGGGCTCGCGCTGCAGGCCATAGGCCTCGCGCAAAACCGCGAGCAACCGCCGCTCGGCCGTCGGCATCTCGTCGACCGCGCTCAAGGCGCGCAGTCGGATGAGCTGCGCTCCCCACTCGCCGATGCCGGACAGCCGGCGCAGCTCGACGAGGCATTCCTCCGGGGCCATCGCGCGGAGCCTTTCGGTGTCGAGCCAGTCGGCAGTCGCCGCCTCGCCCAGCTTGTTCATGTACTCGAGCTTGCGGCCGGCCAGCCCGCGAAACGATTCCAGCTTCACAAGCCGGGACGGCTCGGGAAATGCATACATCCGGTGGCCGTGTATGTCGACCTCGTGCCCGATCTCGCGCGCCAGCCGGTCCTTCACGCCCTGGGCCTGCCGCATCGATACACGCGTGGAGATCAGGCACCACGCCGCAGCCTCGTAGGCGTCGGACCAGTTGACGGGACGGAACCCCGGGAACATCCGCTGCAGACGTCCGACCACGGGATCGCGCAAGCCGACCTCGGGCCAGCCCGAGCCGTCGACGTCGAGGCTCAGGATGCGGGCGACCTTGGCCTGCACCTCAGGAGCGGTCGCATCGCCGTACACCTCGCCGTGCACGTGCGAATCGGCGCTCTGAGTGAGGCAGACGCCAACAGGCTTCCACCCCGCATCCGTGAGAAATGCGAGATGTAGATGGCCACCAGCGGCCTCGCCTTCGGACGGCGCTTCGTGCCAGGCACCGATGAAATCGGCGCTCGCCCGAAGCGAGTAATCACCAGCCGGTGAGATCTCGAATGCCGGCCGCACCGCGATGCTCATCTCAGCTCAGACAAAAAAGCCGGCCGCGCTGGGCGGCCGGCCGCTAGCAACTCTGACCTAAGCCAGCTTGATGCGGTTGGCTCGCGGGCCCTTCTGGCTCGGCTCGATCTCGAAGCTCACGCGCTCGCCGCCGGCGAGCGAGTCGAAGTTCACGCTCGAGTCGAGACCGGTCCGGTGGAAGAAGTACTCCCTACCGTCCTCAGCCGCGATGAAGCCGAACCCTCGATCGGATACAAGCTTCTTGATGGTGCCTGTCGGCATCTCGAACTCCTCTTCTCGAAAGTCAGGCACGAACGCACGGGTCCTTTCGAGAAGAATCGACGACCGCGGCGCACATCGCCCCCCCGGGCGACGCGACTAATCTACCACGCGGTTCAGCGGCTTCCCTTCAGATCGCCAGGAGCGCAACTCCGACCAGAGTTGCGCTTGCACCCGCGATCTTGAGAGCTGCCGAACGCCGCTCGCGCAGCTTCCAGACGCCCCACACGGCCACGGCCACCACCGCGACCTCCCGCACCGGCGCCACCACCGAAAGAGGCGCTATGTAGAGCGCAAGCAGAACGAGTAGGTACCCGCTCCACATGAACATCCCGATGAGCGCCGCCTGCGGCAGCGATGGCGCCCGCTCGCCCGCGCCCTCGGGCCTGATGTGCAGACGTCCGGCAAGGGGAAGCGTGACTGTGACCAGCACTGCCAGGACCGCCACCAGCATCCACGCATAAACCCATGGCAGTGTCAGCCGCACGCCCACGCGATCCACCGCCGTGTACGCGGCGATGGCGACGCCAGTCATCAGTGCAGGGAGCGTGGCGCGCCCGCTGGTCTGAGGCAGCGTGACCGCGAGGATCCCGCCCAGCAGGAGCGCGACGCCCGCGAGCTGCAAGGCTGTAAGTCGCTCACCGAGCACCGCGATGCCGATCACGACTGCGAGCAGCGGCGCCGAGCCACGCGCGATCGGATAGACGACTGACAGCTCGCCGCGGCCGTACGCGGCGGAAAGCAACCACAGGTACGCCAGCTCGAACACAGCGGAGACCACCGCGAAGCCGATCGCGGCAACGCTGATGGAAGGCATTCCGATCGCGAACCAGGCGATTGCGACAGGCACGCCGCTGATCAGCACTGCCAGCACCGTCCCGCGCTGGAACGTGGTCAGCGGATCGCCGCTCACCTTCACCAGCACGTTCCACGTTCCGTGCACGACCGCGGCGGCCAGCGCCAGGCCGATCGCCACGGGAATCACAGAGGCACAATGTCGCACAGCGGCAGGACCGGGAGAGGAGTGGCACAATCCGATCGGTGGGGGCGGTGTGACCAGGCCCTATTTCGAACCGCTCGTCGGCATCGACACGTGGTTCCTGTTCGCGGAGCGCCACGAAGCTCCGCTCCACATCGGTGCGACCTACATCTTCGAAGGAACACCGCACGTCAAGGGCGGGCGCGGAGCGCTCGGGCTCGCGAGAACGATCGAAGAGCGCCTGCACCTCGTACCTCGCTATCGCCAGAAGCTCATGTGGCCGCCGGGCGGCATCGGCAATCCGGTTTGGGTCGATGACGCGGACTTCGACCTCTCGTATCACGTGCGCCGCGCCGCGCTGCCGAGCCCTGGCGATGACGGCACGCTTCGCGATTACGTCGCGCGGGTCTTCGCTCGGCCGCTCGACCTGGACAAGCCGCTCTGGGAGGTCACCATCGTCGAGGGGCTGACGGGCGGGCGCATCGCCGTGGTCAACAAGGTCCATCACGCGATGGTCGACGGCATCTCGACCGTCGATCTGGCCACGCTGCTGCTCGATGTCGATCCCGAGCCGGCCCGCTACGGCCGCCCGCGCAAGTGGAAGCCGCGGCCGGCTCCGAATCGCAACGACCTGCTGGCATACGTCACCAGGTCGATGTCGCCCCTCGAGATGATCAGGGACGTCGTCAAGCTGCAGCCCCGAGAGCTGCTCGACGCGGTGCTTCGCTCGCCGTGGACCGGCGGCCTGCAGCTAGCGCTGTCATGGCTGAGGCCGGGCACGCCTCTGTTCTTCAATCAGCCGATCGGCCCGCATCGTCGCGTCCAGTCGGTGAAGGTTCCGCTGCAGTGGTTCAAGGACGTGAAGACCGCATTCGGCGGCACGGTGAACGACGTCGTCCTCGCGCTCATCGGCGAGGCGATGTCGCGGTGGCTGTACGAGCGCGGCGACGCCCATGCGGATTCGCTGCGCGTGTTCGCTCCGGTCAGCGTGCGCGACGAGTCGCAGCGCTACCGACTGGGCAACCTCGTGAGCGCGATGGTGCTCGATGTGCCACTCGCCCCGATGATGCCGTCCGATCGCGTGCACATGGTCACCGCGGCCACCGGCGACCTGAAGCGGTCACGTCAGGCGGTCGCGGCGCAGACCCTCACGCAGCTTGCGACGTGGGCGCCGGCGACGCTTCAGAACCTCGCCGGCAACTTGATGACCACACAGATGCGCTGGTCGCCGCAGTCGGTGATCAACCTGGTGGTGACGAACATCCCCGGTCCCCAGATTCCCTTCTACACCGGAGGCGCCGAGCTGATCGATGTGTGGCCGTTTGTCTCCATCTATCACTCGCTCGGCTTGAACATCGCGATCGTCTCCTACAACGGCAGCGTCTTCTTCGGTGTCCTTGCCGATCGCGACCTGGTGCCTGACCTCGACGATTTCGCACGCCACCTCGAGCAGGCGGCGGCCGATTACCGGGAGTCCGCGATCAGGCCGGTGCGCAAGCGCCGCCCACCGACGGCGTCACGACGCCGGACGGCGCGGTCTCGCCAGAAGGCGGCCAAGCAGGCGGTAGACCTCGGGGTTGACGACCAGCCCGTTGTGGCCACCCCAAACGGAGATCGCCGGGATGTCGGGCCTGAGGCAGCTGCGGAAGTTCACCACCTCGTCTGACCTGGTGTAGATCGAGGTCGTCGGCACCGCCGGCGCCTGGCGCAGCTCGTGCGCGAAGCGGCCCTCTGCCCGAAAGCTGCGCCCGAACCTCAACTCGCCCGCGGCTCGTATGACGCCGACTGCGACGTTGGTCAGGGCGGCCACGTCGAACTGGTTGGCGAACGGCGAGCCCAGACCGATGACCTGCTCGACAGAGTCCGGCATTCGCGACGAGAGCACCTTTGCCAGCACGCCACCGCGGCTGTGGCCGACAAGGCTCACGCGTCCATCCGCCTCAGCGCGCACGGCCGCCAGCCGTTTGCGGAGCCCGGCGATGAGGTGCTCGGAGTGGTGGATGTTGAAGTTGATGCCCGACATGTACGGCGTGTAGCCGATGCGCTGCAGCCAGTTGCTCATGATCAGCATCGACCAGTCGCCAGACAGAAAACCGGGGATGAGGAGCACCGCGCGGCCGTCCCCGTGAGGGATGCCGCGGCCTCGAAAGACAGGATCCCGGGCCAGCGCCGCGAACTCGCGGACGCCCACGGGGTTCCACAACCTCATTCGCCGCGATGTTAGGTTGTGGGTCCCCATGGCGGCCCAGGATCGGACGGTGCTGGTCACAGGCGCCGGCACCGGAATCGGGCTGGCGACGCTGATCGAGCTCGCGCGCCGGGGCTTCAGCCCGGTCGGCGGGGTCCGCACTCCTTCGAAGGCCCGGAGCGTCATCCGCGCCGCCCGAGCGGCCCACGTCAAGGTGCGCACGGTCACGCTGGACGTCACCGACGCCCGGCAGTGCAAGGCGGTCATCGACGAGCTCAAGCCCTTCGGGCTCGTGAACAACGCGGGAGTCCCCGCCAGCGGTGCGATCGAGGACGTCACTGACGAGGTTGCCCGCCTGGCGATGGAGACCATGGTGCTCGGCCCGATTCGCCTCGCACGTCTGGCCATCCCGCACATGCGAGAGCGACGCACGGGGCGGATCGTGAACATCTCGTCTGTCTACGGCCTCATGACGACACCGCTCACCGGCTGGTACCAGGCGGCCAAGCACGCGCTGGAGGCGCTGTCGGACGCGCTGCGGGTGGAGGTCGCCTCCGACGGCATCGCCGTCGCGCTCATCGAGCCCGGCGCATTCCGCTCCAACATATGGGAAGGGGCCGGCAACGACCTCCAGCGGCGCATCGACTCCGGGTACTTGACCGCTTACAAGCGCCTCGAGACAGGCATCAAGGCCGGCCAGCGCCTGATGGGCGATCCGATCGAGGTCGCGCGCGTGATCTCGGGTGTGATGACGGCCAAGAGCCCCAAGCCCCGCTACCTCGTCGGCTACGACGCCCGCGCGATCGACATCTACTCCAAGGTCCTGCCGACCGAGGTTCGCGACCGGCTTGCCCGCTTCACCCTGGGTCTATAGGACATTACAGACTGTCTGTTAATCTAATCAGGTGGCGCCGCCCACTCGTGCCTACCGGAGTCCGCGCCGGGAGTCGGCAGCCGCCGGCACCCGGCGCGCGATCCTGCAGGCGGCCCAGGCGCTGCTCCGCGATCGCCCAGGCGGGCCCACCGTGGGGGCCATCGCCGGCCACGCCGGCGTCTCGCGCCTGAGCGTCTACCACCACTTCGGTTCGCGGGCCGGTGTGCTGGCGGCGGTGGCCGAGGCCGCGCAGGTCTCCGGCCGGTCGGACGAGATTGATCTCCGGTCCGTCATCGCCGGAGCGGTGGCCCATTGGGCCACAGATCCTTCCCTCTTCCGCCGGCTGCCCGACCCGCGGGAACCGCACGAGCGCTTGCGCGAGCTGGCGGCCCGCCTCGCGGCGGAGGATCGCCTTCGCCCTGGCTGCTCGTTGAAGGAGGCCGAGGACGTGATCGCCCTGCTCACCTCCTTTGCGGCTTTCGACCGGCTTCACCAGGACGGGAGGCGTTCGACCGCGGCCGTGACCGAGATTCTGATGCGCATGGCGGGGTCGATCCTCAACCCCCGGACGTAGAATTGACGCAGTGCGGCACGCATACAGGATCCAGCGCGCCGCCATCTCTTAAACGGAGCACCAACCAACACTTCAACTTGGCAACGGTCTCTGGACATAACAGGCGAAGCCGCTGGGAAGAGATAACTTCCTCGGTTCTCCCTGACCTTCGTCACATGGGCCGCTGGTGGCCCGCTCCTCCGATGTGGCTCGAAGGCCGCATGTACCTCGAGTGGCTGAGACTCATCCGAGACCCCGTGTTTCGCGGCGATGAGGTGCCTCCGGGCCTCGGCCGGCCCGTGCTGCTCGTGCCCGGATTCCTCGCGGGAGACTGGACGCTGCGCACTCCGTACGACTGGCTGAAGAGGATGGGCTACCGCCCGCGGATGGCCGGCGTCGCTTTCAACGTCATGTACTCGGAGGTGATGCTGCGGCCTCTCATCGACACGCTCACTGCGCTGCACCGGCGCACGGGCGCACGGGTGTCCCTCGTCGGGCACAGCCGTGGCGGCGTGCTCGCGAAAGTGCTGGCGCATCGCAGGCCCGATCTCGTCGAGCAGGTGATCACGCTGGGCTCACCGCTCAAGGATCCGTTCGATGTCCATCCGATCACGATGGCCGGGGTGCACGCGGCCCACGTGTACAACCTGATGCGCTACGGGCATCCCGCCTCGGTGGAGATGCGCTTCCTTCGCGACCTCGCCGCCCCGCCGCGCGTGCCCACAACGTCGATCTACTCGCGCTCTGACGGCGTGGTCAACTGGCATGCCTGCCTGCGGCCTGACATCAACGCGATCGAGGTCAACGGCAGCCACGTCGGTCTGAGCCTGAACCCCGAGGTGTACCGCATCCTCTCGTATCTCCTCCCCGCTCCGTGGAGGCATCGCTAGAGCCGGACGTAGAATCCGGGATACGCGGGAGCTCGCAGTGAGGCGGGCTGAGAGGGCGCGCGACATAGCGCCGACCGCATGCACCTGAACTGGGTAATGCCAGCGGAGGGAGGACCATGTCGGATTCCGGCGTCGAGATTGCCGAACGGGCAGATGCCTTCGGGCAGGTCGAGAGCCACGGCATCGATGCGATTCCCGATTCGGAGCGCCATGGGGCGCCGCGGGAGCTCGCGTTCCTGTGGGCCGGCGCGTTCGTCAACTACGCAAGCCTTTTCACCGCAAGCCTGCTTACGACCTACTACGGGCTTGGCGTTTGGGACGGGCTGGCAGCAACCGCGCTGGGCACGATCGCGGCAGCGGTGATCCTCGGACTGCTCAGCAACACTGGTCCGCGCTCCGGGCTCCCTCAGATCGTGTTCACGCGCGGCATCTTCGGCCGCCGAGGCTCCTACGTCGGCGCAGCGCTGACGCTCTTTCTCGCGGTCGGCTGGTTCGCGGTCGACTGCGTGATCGCAGCCCAGGCCGGGGCGCAGATCTTCGGCACAACCAACCCGCTCGTCACCTTCGCGCTGGTCATCGTCATCGCTGCGATCAGCGTCGGTGTGGCGGTCTACGGCCACCAGACCATCAAGGTGCTCGAGACGTACGGGGCGCTGATCTTCGCCGGGCTGTCGGCCGCAGTCTTCATCGCGCTCGCGCCGCAGCTCCACTGGTTCGAAGGACCGACAGTGCGCGGCGCGGATTATCCGGGAGCTTTCGTGCTCGGGTTCATGACCTGCTTCGCGCTGGTCGCGTCGTGGTACCCGTTCGCCAGCGACTACTCGCGCTACCTGCCGCGATCGAGCTCGGTGCGCTCCGTGACCGCATGGCCTGTGATCGGCGTCGCGCTGCCGATGATCATGCTCGGCGCGTTCGGCGTGCTGCTGCCCACCATCGACGCCCAACTCGCCTCGACCCAGGGCCCGCTCGCCGTGATCAGCGCGCACGCGCCGGCGTGGGTCGCGATCCCATTCTTCCTCTTCGTCGTGGTCGGCGAGATCTGGGCCAACTACCTCGACGTCTACACCGCGGGACTGGTCGCGCTTGCGATGGGCATTCGCGTGCGGCGGTGGCAAAGCGCACTCGGGTGCGGCATCCTCGGCGCCGCGCTGGCCGGCTACGCGGTGCTGGTGAGTGACTTCCACATCGCGTACGAAGACTTCCTGATCCTCACCTACCTGTGGGCGCCGGCCTGGGCGGCGGTGGTGTTGCTGAGCTTCTTCGTTTTCGATGGGAAAGCGAGGCCCGCGGCCGCGCTGGCAGCCTGGCTTGCGGGAACCGCCGCAAGCCTGCTTTTCGTGAACTACGCGAACCTGTTCGGCAACGTCGTGTCGCAGCCGAGCTTCTTCAACCATGGGCTCATCCGCGGTTTGCATGGCGCCGACGTCAGCGGCCTCGTAAGCATCGGCGTCGCGGCGGTCGTGTACGCGGCTCTGCGCCGCACATGAAGCTTCCCGTCGCGCTCACCATCGCCGGCTCGGACTCCGGCGGCGGCGCGGGCATACAGGCCGACCTGAAGACCTTTGCGGCGCTCGGCGTGCACGGCACGTCGGCAATCACGGCGATCACCGCGCAGAACACCGTCGACGTCACCGAGATCCTTGAGCTGCCCACGACGCTGATCCGTGCGCAGATCGACGCTGTCGTGAGCGACCTCGACGTGCGGGCGGCCAAGACCGGCATGCTCTCGTCGGCCGAGATCATCGAGGCGGTCGCGAACGCCATAAGCGACCACGCAATTTCGCAGCTCGTGGTCGATCCGGTGATGGTGGCCAAGGGCGGCGCCAGGCTGCTGCGCGACGACGCGGTCGAGGCGCTGCGCACGAGGCTCCTGCCTCTCGCCGCCGTCATCACGCCCAACCTGCCCGAGGCGGAGGTGCTGCTGAATCGCAGCATCACCACTCTCGACGAGCGGCGCGCTGCGGCACGCGACCTGCGCGACCTCGGCCCGCGCGCGGTGATCGTCAAGGGTGGGCACGCGGGCGGCGACGCCACCGACATCTACTTCGACGGCCACGAGATGACCGAGCTGACAGCGCGCCGCATCGACACTCCCAACACGCACGGCAGCGGGTGCGCGTTCTCGGCTGCGATCGCTGCGGGGCTGGCCCGGGGCCTGGACCCGCTCGCCGCAACCAGGGAGGCCAAGGCTTTCATCACGCGGGCGATCGAATCGGCGCTCGAGATCGGCCACGGCCACGGGCCTGTGAACCCCGCGTTCGAAGCGTCGCGCTAGTGCAACCATCCCCGCCGATCGCCGTTTAAGCTGGACGGCACATGCCGCGTACCAGGAAGCCCAAGCAAGTCAAACCACCCGACGACGCGAACCTGAACACAGGAGCGGACGCTCCAGAGGCCCAGGAAGCAGACGCGGGCGGCGAGAACCGGCCGTCGCAGCTCGACCAGATGAGGGCCGCGCTGACGGATGCCCCACACAGGGAAGAGCCGGCCGAGGACTTTCCCGAGGTTCCGCAGCCCGAGGAGGAGGCAGAGCCGCCCGCTCACATCGACGAGCCCGCGGCGGCCGCCGCCGAACCGGAGGCCCAAGCCACATCCGAAACCACCGCGCCGCCCACAGCGGACAGCGACTCGATCGAGGCAACGGCGCCCTCCACCTCCGCGTGGGTGCCGCCGCCGGCCTATCCCCCGCCTGCTCCGCCAGCCGCGCAGGCGGCGAGGTCGGGCGGCTCGAGCTCGGGTCTTGCGGTGGGCCTTGTCCTGGTCGTGGTCGGAATCTTCTTTTTGATCATGCGTCTGTTCGAGATCGACCTCAGCAGCTACGGCTGGCCGCTTTACGTGATCATCCCGGGGCTCACGCTGCTGATCGTCGGGTTCGTCAGCCTCGGCACCGGCGCGCTGGTGCCGGGAGGCATCGTGACGGTCACCGGGCTCATCCTCGCCGCGCAGAACGCCACCGGCGACTGGGCGAGCTGGGCCTACGCGTGGACCCTGGTCGTGCCGGGCGGCGCCGGGCTCGGGCTGTTCCTGCAGGGCCTGCGCGTCCATGACCCCAAGCAGGTGCGCCTGGGACGCAACCTGATGTTCTGGTCAGGCCTGATGTTCATGATCGGGTTCGTGATCTTTGAGTCGATCTTCAACATCTCGGGGCAGGACTTCGGAATCGTCAGTCGCGCGGCCCTGCCGGTGCTCCTGATCATCATCGGCGTGACGCTGCTCGCTCGCAGCGTGCAGCGCGGCCGCAGCGCTTAGAGGCGCCTCTAGACCAGGACCTCCACCCGCTCGGCAAGCTTGTCGCGGGTGATCTGATACTCGGCGCCCCAGCGGTGCCGCTTGAAGCCCATCCTCTTGTTGATGGCCAGCATCGGCCCGTTGGAGTCGGCGTTGCCGGTCGAGATCCACTCCGCGTCGGGATAGAGGCGGTGCACGCGGTCGAGCATGAACGCCTTGATCCACTTGCCGATCCCGCGGCCGCGTGCGTCAGGGCGCACACCCGTGAACAGCTGCACCAGCATCGTGGGCCGGTGCGGCGCCCAGGTGATGTCGGTCATCCCTGAGATCACGCCGTTGGGCTCGCGCGTCAGCACGGTGTGGTGCTTCAGGCCGGCGAGATCCATGCGCTCATATTCGTGGCGCAGTATTTCGGGCGTTTCCACGATGTCCCCATGGTCGAGGTCGTCCCACGGCATCGTGTTGAGGAGGGCCGACAGCTGCGGCGCGAAATCCTCGAGCATCGGGTCGGGAATGTGATCGTCATAGACCTCGAGCTTCGTCTCCGGCGACCCCTTCGCCCCCTCGTCGATCCAGCGCTGCATCATCGGCCAGTCAACGTCGGGGATGTGAAGCCGGTTCTCGGCTCCCTCCGACTTCTTGTCCGCGCCCAGCCACTGCAGAAATGCGTGGCCCGACTCCTCTTCGCTTTCCAGCGTGACGGTACGGCAGCCGTCGCGGTCCATCAGCTCCAACAGCAGAGGCAGGTGTGAGCGGGCGATGCCGCGCCGTCGGTACGGCGCCAGCACGCTGAAGGTGCACCAGAGGAAGTAGCGGTTGGTGTCGTAACCCGGGGCGCCGGGTTTGGTCACGGCGGACCTGAACCAGCTGACCATCTCATCGTCGTGGACGACTTCGAAGGCGTGGTTGACCTCGAACTTCTGGTCGCTGAGGATGCGCATGCGTTCGAGCTCGTCGGGATAGAAAGGATCCTCGGGGCGAACCTCATCGTGCCGCACGCGACGGAACGCGTGATAGCGCCGCCAGAAATCGTCCCCGGCGGAATTCAGATCGATCTCGCGTGGTATCAGGTCATTGGCCATGACGGACGCACATGGTGCCATAGAACGGGACCGCAGACGTTTCAAGGTCGGCGTCACGATCCATCCGCAGCAATGCACGATCAACGAGCTGCGCGATGCGTGGCGGCGCGCCGACGCGCTGGGTGTCGACAGCATCTGGTTCTGGGATCACTTCTTTCCCCTATACGGCGATCCGGAAGGCAACCAGTTCGAGTGCTGGTCGCTCCTGGCCGCCGCGGCGGTGGACACGCAAGCACCGCAGATCGGGCCGATGGTCTCGGCCATCGGCTACCGCAATCCAGACCTCATCGCGTACATGGCGGGGACGATCGACCAGCTTTCCGGCGGGCGCTTCGTACTCGGGCTTGGAGCCGGTTGGTTCGAGCGCGACTACGACGAGTACGGGTATGAGTTCGGCGAGGCGCGCGACCGGCTGCGGACGTTGAAGACAGCGCTACCGCGGATCAAGGAGCGGATCGCGAAGCTGAAGCCAGGGCCGGCGGGTCCGATGCCCATCCTGACGCGCGGAAGTCGGAGATCCTGAACGGTTACTGCCGCGACATCGGCCGCGACCCACGGGAGATCGAGCGCACCGCGAACGTGAGCGTGCGCACCGAGAAGGACGTCGAGAAGTGGCTGGAGGCCGGGCTGCAGCACTTCGTGCTCCGCCTCGCCAAGCCTTTCGACACGCGCCTGCTCGAAAGGATCCTCAAGGCCGCGCGCGCATAGGCCGGATCGGCAGGTCCTCGGATTCGAGGGCCACGCCCTGCCAGCCCTTGAGCGTGCGCAGCAGCTGGTCGGTGGGAATGCCGAACGCGTTGCGGATGACGCCGTCGTAGTAGGTGAAGCCGAGCAGGCGCTGCAGCGCGGTCTTGCGGGGTGTCACCAGCGCGCGATTCAGGCGGTAGAAGATGACGTTGGGCTTGGTTCGAGGGTCCTGCCACTCGCCTTCCTCAGACATCTTTGTGGCGCTGAACGCGCCGACTCGGGCGCCGGTGAACTCGGTCACGTGCGCCCAGCGCACGCTGGTCGTCTTGCCGGCGGGCCCCAGGCGGAACGCATCCGGCGCGAGAGTCAGCTCCTCGCCCATGTTCTGCATCGCGGTGAAGTAGAAGGCGTTGAACGCCACCATCAGCAGCACCGCCAGCGGGGCGACCCACGGGTAGGACTGGTCGGCGAAGACAGCCAGCGCCAGCGCAGGCGGAAACGCCGCCCAGCCAAGAAGACGCAGCCTCCGCAGCCAGGGCGAGAGCGACGGTGCGCTCAGGACCACCTCGTGGCCTGGACGTGGCTCCAGCGAGGCGGGGTCGATCGTGCGCTGGCGCCAGCGTTCTCGGATTCGGATGGCGCCGGCCGTGGTGCCGCCGACGCCCAGGACGTAGACGGTGAGCATGGCGATGGTGAGCAGCAGGAGCTCGGCGGACGGGTCCACTGGCCGGATTCTAGGGTCGCGAGGCTCTCCCGCCGCTCCACAAGAGGGCGGCAGGCCTTTTGTGGCCTGCCCACTAACGCATTTTCCTGGCCGGGACTAGGATTCATGCCACCACACCCTCTTCGCGGCGCGAGCCTCGCTCCGAAATGGACGGGGCTCGCTCTTTTAGCCCCAACCCGCCGTTTGTATACAGCGGCGCGAAATCCCGCCCGAATTTGCTGCGTTTGTATACAAACGGCGGGGTCAGGCCGCTTTGACTGCGCTCACCAGCTTGGTCAGGGAGTCTTTGGCATCGCCGAAGAACATGATCGTCTTGGGGTCGTAGAGAAGCTCGTTGTCGATGCCCGCGAATCCCGGCCGCATCGAGCGCTTCATGAAGACGATGTTCTTCGCGCGGTCGGCGTTGAGGATGGGCATGCCGTAGATAGGGCTCCCGGGTGAGGAGCGGGCCGCCGGGTTGACGACGTCGTTCGCGCCGACGACCAGCGCCACGTCCGCGTCCTTGAACTCGTCGTTGATCTCGTCCATCTCTTTGAGCTGCTCGTAAGGGACGTTGGCCTCGGCCAGCAACACGTTCATGTGCCCCGGCATTCGGCCCGCCACCGGGTGGATCGCGTACGTCACC
>VBFW01000292.1 GCA_005880525.1 Chloroflexota bacterium
GAGATCTACACCGATGTCGACGGCATCTACTCCGCCGATCCGCGCGTGGTGCACCGCGCGCGCAAGCTCACGCACATCCAATACGACGAGATGCTCGAGCTGGCCGCGGGCGGCGCGCAGGTGCTGCATCCGCGCGCGGTCGAGATCGCTGAGCTCTACGGCGTGCCGATCCACGTGCGGTCGAGCTTCAACGATCGCGTGGGTACGATGATCGTCGGTCAGGTTCCGATGGAAGACAGGCAGCGCGTGCGCGGCATCGCGCAAGAGAAGAACGTCGCCAAGATCACAGTCCTCGGCGTGAAGGACCGTCCCGGCGTGGCCGCGAGCATCTTCGAGCCGCTCGGGGCGGCGGGCATCTCGGTCGACGTCATCGTCCAGAACGTCGGCCATTCCGGCCGCACCGACCTCACGTTCTCGGTGGCCGAGTCGGACCTGAAAGCCGCGGAGAAGCTGGTGCGGGCCGCAGCCAAGAAGGTGGCCGCGCGCCGCGTGTCGTCCGCGGGCGGAATCGCAAAGCTCTCCATCGTCGGCACCGGGATGCTCGGCATGCCCGGCATCGCCGGCCGCATGTTCCGTGCGCTCGCCGAGGCGGGGATCAACATCGAGATGATCAGCACGTCCGAGATCCGCATCACCTGCCTGGTCTCGCGCGACCAGGTCGAGAAGGGTGTCCGCGTCCTGCACAAAGCATTCGACCTGGACGTCGAGTAATTGCCAGTCAGCGTCGCCATCGTCGGGCCCGCGGGCTCGGGCAAGACCACGCTGTTCAATGCGTTGACGGCCGGGCGCGGCGCCGACGGCGTCGGCATGGTTGACGTGCCGGACGAGCGGCTGCAGCGGCTGGCGGAGGCGGTGAACCCGAAGAAGACCACGCCGGCCCAGGTGCGCGTCGAGGACACGCCGCCCGGAAGCCGCGCGCAGCGCGTCGCATTTGCGCGCCAGGCCGACATCCTCGTGAAGGTCGCGCGCTGCTTCGGTCCGGACCCCGAGCCGGTCAAGGAGCTGGACGAGCTCACCCTCGACCTTGTGCTCGCCGACCTGACATCGATCGAAAAGCGCCTCGACGTGGTTGGCAAGGAGGCGCGGGCAGGGAAGAAGGACGCACAGCGCGAAGCGGAGGTCCTTACCGCTGCCAAGGCCCACCTCGACAACAGCAAGCCGCTGCGCACGCTCGCCCTCGAGGAAGATGATCGCAAGCTGCTCAACTCGATCTTTCCGGTCACGCTGAAGCCGTCGGTGTACGTGGCCAACGTCGCCGATGAGCTGCTTCCGTCGGGCGGCGAAGGCGCCATGAAGGTGATGGCAATCGCCAACGAGGAAGGCGCGCCGGCCATCGTCCTCTCCGCCCGGCTCGAGGCCGAGCTCACCGAGCTCGACCCGGCCGAAGAGAAGGAGATGCGCGCGAGCTACGGCATCGACGAGTCAGGCCTGGGTCGCATCGCGCGCGCGGTGTGGGAGGCGGGCGGCCTCATCACGTACTTCACCGCGGGCGAGCCAGAGGCGAGGGCATGGCCGTGCGAGCGGGACTCACCCGCGCCGCAGGCGGCGGCGAAGATCCACACCGACTTCGAGAAGCACTTCATTCGCGCCGAGGTCACGTCGGTCGACGAGCTCGTTGCTGCGGGGTCCATGGACGCGCTTCGCGCAGCCGGAAAGCTGCGCATCGAGGGACGCGACTACAGGGTGCAGGACGGCGACGTGGTCTTCTTCCGAGTCGGGCGCTAAAACGTATTTCCCGTCGACTGGAGCATCTGCCAGAGCAGGCTCCCCAGCCAGGCGAGGACAGCCACAACTGCAATCAATAGAAGGAATCGCACACTGTGTCTAACGGCGCGGGCGCATTATTCCGGTATGTCCCAGCTCCGGTTCAGCGGCGCCCACGTGTGGGTGAGGATCGACGACGACTTCGCTGTGCTGGGCCTGAGTGATTACCTCCAGGACCAGATGGGGGACATCACCACGCTGGTCCTGCCCGACCTGGGCGATGTGCTGCGCGCGAAGCGCCGCATGGGGCACGTGGAGTCCGACGACGCATCCTCGCCGCTCGAGGCGCCGGTCAGCGGCGAGGTGGTCGAGGTGAATTCCGATGTGCTCGAAAATCCAGACCTCGTGAACGCCGAGCCATATGGATCCGGCTGGCTGGTCAAGGTGCGCCTGGAGGATCGCGGCGAGCTGGAAGACCTGATCAGCGAAGAGGAGTACGCGGAGCTGACCACAGAGGTCTGAGGGCACGGGTGAGGTCAATCGACCTCCCCCGTGGAACCCCCACCGAGTCAAAGCGTGCGGGGTGGGCCCTTGTAGAGCATGCGAGACGGCCGGAATGAATCCGGCCTTTCGCTCACCTCGGTTCAGGTTCATGAAGTCGGCATCATAGGAAGCCGTGTTCCAGCCCAAGCTGTGGAGAGACGGCGAGTTCATGAAGCTCTGGTGGGGCCAGGGCATCAGCGAGCTCGGAAGCCAGGTGAGCCTTCTCGCGCTGCCGACGGTTGCGATCCTCACCCTCAGCGCGACACCGTTTCAGGTCGGGCTGCTCGAGGCTCTTCAGTTCCTGGCGTTTCCGGTGCTCGGCCTCATAGCGGGCGTGTATGCGGACAGGATCCGCCGCCGCCCGATCATGATCATCTGCGACCTGCTGCGCATGGTCGCGCTCGGCAGCGTGCCGGTGGCTTACGTACTCGGGCAGCTGAGCATGGAGCAGCTCTACGTCGTTGCTCTGCTGGTCGGCGTCGGCACAGTGTTCTTCGACGTCGCCTATCAGTCGTACCTGCCCGCGATCATCTCGCGGTCGGACCTCGTCGAAGGCAACAGCAAGCTGCAGGTGACAGGATCTGTCGCGCAGATGGTGGGCCCCGCGCTCGCCGGGTTTCTCATCCAGCTCGTGGGTGCGGCTCGCGCGGTCGCACTCGATGCGACATCGTTTCTCGTGTCGGTCCTGTCGTTGTGGTGGATCCGCCGGCCTGAGCCCGCGCCGAAGCCCTCATCTGAGGCAGGTCGCAGCGGATTCTTCTCCGAGATGCTGGAGGGGATCCGATTCGTGCTCGGCAACCCGACGATATCGCGCATCGCCGGCAGCACCGCGACGTCGAACCTCGGCGGCAACATGGTGTTCGCCGTCTACCTGATCTTTGCTTACCGCTTCCTGCACCTGACGCCCGGTGCGCCGCGGGCGGACTCTCGCTGATCCTGGTCCCACTCGCCCAGTACGGGTTCGCGGTCCCGCTGCTGATCGCCTCGTTCTTCGTCGGCAGCTGGGTCAACCCCGTGTACAACATCACCCAGGTGAGCCTGCGCCAGGCCATCACCCCAGACCGGGTGCAGGGCCGCATGAACGCCACCGTGCGCACCATCATCTGGGGCACCATCCCGATCGGCGCATTCATCGGCGGCACCATCGGCACGGTCTACGGCGTGCTGCCCGCGATCTACGTCGGCATAGCCGTCAGCCTGCTGTCCGGGGTCTGGATCCTGTCCGGGCCCATCCGCCTGCGCGTCCAGCCGGAGCCGGTCGGAGACGTGTAAAGGCTTGACAGCCGCTACATTCGGGGTTATAACTCCTACTGGGACACAACATGTCGTAGCCCACAACCCAGTAGGTTGAGTCCCAAGGCCCAAAGACAGGCAGGCGGAGCACCCGTTCCACGTCCCACCCCACCGCCTGCCTTGTCCCTGGGCAAGAGGCGCGGCCGAAAAGGCGTCGCCGGATCTTCGGCGCCCATGCGGCCCATCTTCGGGTTCAGCTCCTGTGCTGCTCGCTCACGCAGTTGTCCATTGCGCTCGCTCCGCTGCTCGGAGCTTTCCACTGGGGTCCCCGCGACGCAGTCGCGGGAGGCGGCCCCTGGATCGCCGAACCTCTCGGCGAAGCTTTCCGGCCGCGCCTCTAGGTAGACTCCTTTTTCGTGAGTCGCAAGTCCCGCCGCAAGTCCCGCACGCGGTACCGCCCGCCCGTAAAGGCGTCGGCGCCCGTCGGCGGCGGCTCAGTCACCGCCCAGCGCTCCGTCTCCCAGGCTCGCGTCGGCGGCGACCAGGCGACGGTCCGTGCTGTAGAGATGTCGCTCGGTTCTAGCAACCGCATCCTCAAAGGACGTGGCGGCCGCATGGTCGTCGAGTCCGTCGACCCGTCGATCCCCCTGGACCGCGTGCCGTACTTTACGAACGACCTGGTCCGGCTGGCGGTGGTGGCGGCGGCAATGGTGGTCCTGCTCGGCGCCGGCGCCGTGACCGTCCCCCTGCTGATCAAGTAAGGCTCGGCCACGGCCTGAGGGGTCGTCTCCGGGCTCACGTCTAAACTCAGGCCGTGCGCGTCATCCTCTTCACGGGGAAAGGTGGTGTAGGCAAGACCTCTGTTGCCGCGGCGACAGCGGTGCGCTGCGCGCAGGCGGGCTACCGCACGGTCGTGATGAGCACCGATCCGGCGCACTCGCTGGGCGACTCGTTCGACCTCGAGCTGGGCACATCGATGACGCCGATCGCCGAGAACCTCTGGGCCCACGAGGTCTCCGCGCTGCACGAGATGCAGCGCCACTGGGCGAGGCTGCACGAGTACGTGGTCGAGGTGTTTGCGACGCAGGGGCTCGACGAGGTGATCGCCGAGGAGGTTGCGAACCCGCCCGGGATGGATGAGATCGCCTCGCTGATGTGGATCAAGCACTACGTCCAGCGCGGTGAGCACGACGTGCTTGTCGTCGACTGCGCGCCCACAGGCGAGACGCTGCAGCTGCTCACGTTCCCGGATGCGGCGCGGTGGTGGCTGGACAAGGTGTATCCATGGGAGCGGCGCGCGATGAAGATGGCGCGGCCGGTGCTGCAGCCCCTCATGGACATTCCGCTCCCGAGCGACGAGATCTTCGCGTCGTTGAAGGACCTGCTGCTCGAC
>VBFW01000293.1 GCA_005880525.1 Chloroflexota bacterium
CAACTCGGCGACTTCATCACCGCCCGTCTCGAGTCCAAGCACCCCGGCCTCGCCGTCAGCGTCCGGCCTGGCGGTGGCAGCGCTGTCCGTCCACAACGGAGAGGTCGGCGTCGGCTACCTGGCAGTCAGTTTCCAGGCGACCGGCGGCAGTGCGCCGTATACGTGGTCGGTGTCCGCAGGGACGCTGCCGCCGGGACTGACGCTGTCACCCGGGGGCGTCCTCAATGGCAACAACACGACGGCCGGCAAGTTCAACTTCACAGCTCAGGTAAAGGATTCGACCGCCGCGACGGCGACCGGCTCGACCAATATGACTGTCTTCCCTCCGCTGACGGTGAGTCAGCCGTGCGCCCAGGTCTGCTACGTCGGAATGGGCTGCACAACGTGTGGGCGGTTTGGGGCCGTCAGCGGCGGCGCCGCGCCCTACCACTACAACCTGGCCGGCGGCGCGGTCCCATCGGGGATGACTCTGAACGGCTTCGCGCTCCAGGGACCATTCCCACTCCCAACGTTCACCGCGCCGGTTGACGTGATCGTCGCCGGTCCCCCGATTACGAGGCTTATCTACAACCTTTCGGCATCGGTAACCGACGACTTCGGCGTGACCAAGACGGTGGCGGCGAACTTCTGGGAGTTCTTCCCCCTGCACATCCTGTGCACCCAGACGTCCCCATGCACTTGTTCGGGGACGCCGGCCTGTACCGCCATGGCGGCGTACGAGTTCGGGGCGCCGAGTGACAACGTCACGGTCCAGGTCACACAGGTCTGCGACGCGAATGGCGCCAACTGCGTCGCTGGAACCGCCGGCCTGCCTGCAGTCTGGTCGGTGTCAGCGAAAGGCGGACTCATCAACGTCTCGCTTGATTCCAACAATGGCTTCTTCGGCCAGGTGACCATCGACCTGGTCGACCATGGCGCGTGCGTTGCGCCCGGTTTCGCGGTCTCCACCCAGCAGGTCCTTACGATCAGCTGGCCCGGCCCATAAGGTCCAATGTCCGGCGCTAGACCCAGCGTGCTTTGGCGGCTCGCAGCGGCACTGACGGTCGTTCTGCTTTGCGGCTTCACATGCGTGTCCGCAACCCCTCAAGCGAACAAGAACATCGTGCCGCCATCTCCGAGCTCATCGCCGACGCCGGCGCCAAGTCCGACTCAAGCCTCGACACCCGCTTCGATTAGCGGCATCCCCATGTCAGGGGGCGAAGTTGGCGTCGCCTACACGACGACCCTCAGCGCGAGTGGAGGATCCTCGCCGTACACGTGGGCCCTGGATGGCGGCGCGCTGCCGGGCGGTCTCACGCTCGGCTCTGATGGCGGCGTTAGTGGTGTGCCTACCACTCCTGGGACATTCAACTTCACCGTCAAGGCGTCGGACTCAGCCAACCAGTACACGACCCAGGGCGCCACCATCAAAGTGAGCCCTCACCTGGCGGCGACGCTCATACCGGCCTGCGCGCAGGCGTGCTACGTCGAGCAGGGTTGCGCGAACGTTTGTGGAAACTTCGGATCACAGTCCGGTGGCGTCGCGCCCTTCACCTACCAGGGCTCAGGAAACATCCCCGGTGGCATGAAGGTCAGCGGGCTTTCGCTCGCCGGGTCGTTCCCACAGCTGGCCCAGTTCTGGCAGTTCAATGTGACCATCACTGACTCGCTGGGTGCAACTGCGAGCCTCAGTCCCATCTTCTACGTGTTCAAGCACATCACGATCACTAAGACGTCCTGGCTGTGCGGAAACAGCCCGTCATCCTGCCAGCTACTCATCCCTTACGTGGGCGGCACTCCGAACGGAAGACCGACTTTTAAGGTCATCGGCGTCACCGGTTATGCCGGCCGGGGCGGTGCCCTGATCGGGGTGCAGTTGGTAACCGGCGGCTGCGGGTCAACTGGCACGACGAGTCCGCCACCGCCGCAATGGCAGACGACCTCGGCAGGCGGTGGGACACTCACCTATACGCTCCAGAACCCCAACCGGAATCAATATCCTTGCTACTACTACTCCGGCAGGATCACGATCGAGCTCGTCGATCAGAGCCCGTGTGGCTCCCCGACGAATTGCACGTCGAACACCGCGATCATCGATATCAGCGTCTAAGCCGCCGCGGTCGATGCATAAACAAGTCTTTATGTCTTATCCTATAAAGCAAGCTTTATGTTTCCACTTGGACAGCGCGATGAGCGCCACGAGCTGAGCGACCATTTCCTGGCCTTGGCCAACGTGACCAGGCTGAGGATCCTCGAGCGGCTCGGCGAGGTCGGCGAGGAGAGCGTCAACGACCTCGCCGTCTACCTGCACATGAGCCAGCCGCGAATCTCTTGGCACCTGCGAATGCTTCGTGTCGGCGGGGTGGTCAGGACGCGTCGCGACGGTCGGCAGGTCTACTGCTCGTTAGACGTGGAAAGCCTGGCGCGTGAGCGCGCGCGCCTCGACGAACTGATTGGAATCAAAGAACGCATGAAAGTCCGCAAGGAGGTTGGGGCATGAAAAACGGCCGAAAGAACGGCCACAGGAACGGAAAGGTGAGGGTGGCCATCGTCGGGGCAGGCAACTGCGCGTCCTCCTTCGTGCAGGGCGTGCAGTACTACCGCGATGCGTCGCCCAAGGATTTCGTTCCAGGCCTGATGCACGTGAGTCTCGGTGGCTACCACGTAAGCGACATCGAGTTCGTCGCGGCGTTCGACATCGACAAGAACAAAGTCGGCAAGGATCTCTCGGAGGCGATCTTCACGACGCCGAACAACACAGTGAAGTTCAGCGACGTGCCCAAGCTCGGCGTGAAGGTCGAGCGTGGGATGACGCACGACGGCATCGGCAAATACGTGGCCGACCTGGTCGAGAAGGCGCCGGGCCCGACGTCGGACGTCGTCGGCATCCTGAAGAAGTCGCAAGCAGACGTGCTGGTGAGCTACCTCCCCGTCGGGTCCGAGGAGGCGACCAAGTGGTATGTCGAGCAGGCGCTGCAGGCGGGCGTCGCGTTCGTGAACTGCATCCCCGTCTTCATCGCGCGCGAGCCCTACTGGCAGCAGCGCTTCGCGGAGAAAAACCTGCCGATCATCGGCGATGACATCAAGTCGCAGGTCGGCGCCACGATCATTCACCGCGTTCTGACGCGGCTCTTCCGCGAGCGCGGAGTCAAGCTCGAGCGCACGTACCAGCTGAACTTCGGCGGC
>VBFW01000294.1 GCA_005880525.1 Chloroflexota bacterium
CGGCGCGATCGATCCGACCACGCCAAGCGACTCGCGCCGCAGGATGCTCGTGAATCCTTTCATGTACTCGCCGGCCGCGCGGCCCTCGAGCGCGCGAGCGGCGCCGGCGAAGAAGCGGAAGCAGTCCGCGATGGGCGGGATCTCGTCGCTGATGGTCACGCCGAGCGGCTTGCCCACGTTCTCCGACTCGATGCGCGCCAGCTCATCGCCGTGCTCCTCGATGACCGTTGCGAGCTTGAGCAGCATCTCGCTCCGCTCTCGCGGCGTGCTGTCGGACCAGACCTCGTCGTACGCCTTGCGCGCAGCTTTCACCGCGCGGTCGACGTCCTCCGCCGTGCCCTTCGGCACTGTCGCGATGACCTCGCCGAGGGCCGGGTTCTTGACCTCCTGCACATCGTTGCCTGTGCTGTCGACCCATTGGCCGCCGATGAACATCTGGTGGCGTCGAAGCGCGGTCTTCATATGTCTCTCCTTGTATCCGCCTCTGTCTAGAGCGGTACGGCGGTCGCCACCTCGGAAAGGGCAGCGCCCAGGATGTCCAATCCCTCGTCGAGCTGCTCGTCAGGAATGGTCAGCGGCATCAGCGTGCGGATCACGTTGTGGTGTACGCCCGAACGCAAGAGGATCAGTCCTTTCTCGCGCGCCACCGACAGCACGCGCGCGGTCTCCTTGTCGGCCGGCTCTTTGGTCTTGCGGCTGCGCACCAGCTCCATGCCGGCCATCGCGCCCATCACGCGCACGTCGCCGACGATCTCATGCTCATTCGCCCAGCTGCGCATCCGCTCCTCGACCACGGAGCCTATCCGCGCGGCGCGCTCGGGCAGCCGCTCGTCGCGCATGACGTCGAGCACGGCGAGGCCGGCGGCGCACGCGACCGGGTTGCCTGCGTACGTGCCGCCGAGGCCGCCCGGCGCCGGCGCGTCCATGATCTCGGCTTTGCCCACGACGCCGGACAGCGGGAAGCCCGCGGCCAGGCTCTTGGCCACGGTCATGAGGTCGGGCTCGACGCCCGAATGCTCGATGGCGAAGAACTTGCCGGTGCGTCCGAAGCCGGTCTGGATCTCGTCGACGATGAGCACGATTCCGTGCTTTTCGGTCACCGCTCGCAGGCCCTGGAGGAACTCGCGCGGCGCGGGGACGAACCCGCCCTCGCCCAGCACGGGCTCGATGATGATCGCGGCGACGCGGTCGGCAGGAACCTCCGACGCGAACAGGTCGTCCAGCACAGCCAGCGCGGCCGCCGAGTTCCAGCCGCGGTATTCGTACGGAAACGGTGTCTGGTAGACCTCGGTGGCGTACGGGCCGAAGTTCTGCTTGTAAGGCTGCACGGAGCCGGTGAGGCTCAGCGCGAGGAGCGTGCGGCCGTGGAACGATCCGCGGAAGCTGATCACCGCCGGGCGTCCGGTGTGCGCGCGCGCGATCTTGACGGCGTTCTCCACCGCCTCCGCGCCGGTGCTGAAGAAGATCGCCTTCTTGGGTCCGTCGCCAGGCGCCAGCTCGCTCAACCGCTGTGCGAGCTTTACGTACGACTCGTACATCACTACCTGGAAGGCCGTGTGCGTGACGCGGTCGAGCTGCTCGCGCACCGCGGCCATGACGTGAGGGTGGTTGTGGCCGACGTTCATGACGCCAATGCCGCCGACGAAGTCGATGTAGCGGCGGCCCTCGGTATCCCAGATCTCTGAGCCCTGGGCGTGGTCGGCCACCACAGGATGCGCGGTCGAGACCCCGCGTGGAACGTACCGCTCGCGGAGCTTCTTCAGCTCTTCGGCGTCGGCGCCCTTCCCCAAAGCCCTGTAATTCTAAGATCGGGCCAATATGGATCCCTCCGAGGCCGTGGAGCGCCTGTGGCCGGGGCGGCCGGCTCGCGTCACGGCGTTGAGTGGCGGCATCACGAACCACAACTTCAGGGTCGACGTCGAGGGCGAGTCGTTCGTGCTGCGCATGGGTGGGGCGGAGACCGACCTGCTTGGCATCGACCGGCGCACGGAGCGAGAGGCGAATCACCGCGCCTTCGAGGT
>VBFW01000274.1 GCA_005880525.1 Chloroflexota bacterium
CTCATGCGAGCGTTCGCTTACGACAACTACGGCGGCCCAGGTTCGATCCACGAATTGCCCGAGCCGACACCTGAGGCTGGGCAGGTGAGAGTGCGAGTGCGAGCAGCCTCGCTCAACCCGTTCGACAACTTTGTGGTCCAGGGCTACATGAAGGACCGGATGCCGACTGAGCTGCCTCTAGTTCCCTGCGGCGACTTCTCGGGCATCGTCGACATGATTGGACCAGGAGTCGATGATTTCGCGGTCGGCGACCAGGTCTTCGGCGTCACCGGCAGGATGATCGGCCAGGGCACCCTCGCAGAGCTGACTGTGGCTTCGACAACAACAATTGCCAAGCGTCCCGCCGCCATCCAGGACACTGAGGCCGCCGCCATGCCGCTTGCCGGCGTGTCGGCACTGATGTCCGTGGAGGCCGCCGGCGCCAAACCAAAGGACGTGGTCGTGGTGGTGGGCGCCTCGGGTGGGATCGGCGGCTACGCGGTGCAGCTGGCCGCGCTCCGCGGTGCTCAAGTCGTCGCCGTGACCAGCAAAGGTCACGAGGAATACGTCCGCAAGCTAGGGGCGACGGATGTCATTGATCGCACCGCCGGCGATGTATTGGGAGAACTAGAGTCGCGTCACGCCGACGGTGTGGCTGCGATCATCGACACCTTCAGCGATGCGGCGGGGCTGGCGCGCCTCGGCCAAGCCGTGCGGAAAGGCGGAACGGTGACATCGATGCGCGGTGCCGCGTCGGTCGAGGATCTCGCCAAGCGAGAAATCACGGCTGTGAACATCGGCACCCAGGTCAACACGGCGCGCCTTCGCGAGCTCGCGCAGCTCCGGACGGAGGGCAAGCTGCAATCGCCTCTGATTCACACATTCACGCTCGACGATGCAGACGATGCCTTCGCGGCGATCGGCCAGAGCGCAGGCGGCAAGCTTGTGGTGACGATCTAGGCGCCTGGAGACCGGCGCCCTCCGGCTCAAGCTTCCGTAGGGCTGTTTGTCAAACGTGATAAGGGGGATGACGCGGAGATGTTGGGCGACTACTCACTTGATGTTGTTTTCCTGGCCACCGACCTCGACGCGGCGCGGGATTTCTATCGGGACAAGATTGGGCTCGAACTTCTGAACGAAAGCCCCAACGCGGTGACATTCAAATGCGGCAGCAATCAAATGGCGATCACCAAAAGTACCGTCGGCACGGCTGACGAGCAAACGCAGGCGGCCTGGAGAGTCAAGGATCTCGACGCGGAGCTCGCGGCTTTGCGCGGGCGTGGCGTCAGGATTGAGGAGTACGACTTACCGGGGCTCAAGACGGTCGACGGGATAGCCGACATCGGATTTGCTCGGATGGCCTGGTTCATCGACCCTGCCAAGAACTGCGTGGGGATCATGCAGCTCAAATGATCCGTGGAGCCGGCCGAACGCCGCCGATTCAGCGGGAGACCAGTGCCTTCTTGGATGCGGCCTCTTCCCGGCCTCGCCACGGCTGGCGCCCAAAACGGTCGAGATGGGCCACATCACCAACCGGTTTTCGCGTGGTCGGCCCGTAACGCCCAACGGGCCACCCCATCGGCACTATGCAGCAGGGTCTGACACTTATGGGCAGTCCGAGAATTCGACGGGCTGCAGTTACGCTCCAGAGCGGCAGCGTGATCAACGCGGCACCAACCCCCATCGCCCGAGCCGCCAGGAGCAGGTTCTGGACGCTCGGGTAGATAGAACCGTAGTACGACGATTCGACCAGCGGTGGCTGGGGCAGTAGCGGCACCCGACCGCCACGCAGGCACGCGACCACCAGGACAGGCATCTCGGCAAGGTGCGCCACCTGCCAGTCCACGGCTGCGAGTATCTTCGCCGCGGAGTCATCAACGCGATTGAGCCTCCGCATTGCGCCTCCGTAGAGTGCCCAAGCCTGCCGATACTGCGCGGCCAGCTTCTGCTTCACGGCCGGATCCTTGACGACGATCCATTCCCAGTTCTGACCGTTGGAGCTCGTGGGCGCCTTCAATCCGATTTCGATGCAGCGAAGGACGATGGCGTCGTCGATCGGATCCGGTCGCAACCGGCGTATAGCCCGCTGCGTCAGCATCGCCTCCAGCAGCGGCATCTGTAGACCGCGTTCGACATCGGAGAGCGTCGGCGAGTCCGCCACGCGCACCAGAGTAACCGCACCAGCGGTTGGCTAATCAATGGCAGAGTGGCCTTCGCGTACCGTGTTGGTGGAACGCAGCACGCTCCAACTTGGCGGCACTTGGGAGGCTCAATGAAGAGAGTCACAGGTATCGGAGGAATCTTCTTCAACG
>VBFW01000192.1 GCA_005880525.1 Chloroflexota bacterium
AAGGACCGTCCGGACGCGAATCCGCGTACATGGACTACGACTCGACGCGACATCGCACCGTGCTGTTCGGCGGCGCGTTCCAGGGCACAACCTCGAACACGTTCTTCTCCGATACGTGGGAGTACGACGGAACGACGTGGACCCAGATACCGACGGCCGGCACACCGCCGGCGGGCGCACTGGGCCAGATGGTGTTCGATGCGGCTCGTGGCGTGAGCGTGCTTTTCGGTGGCGGCGACAACGCAGGTTTCCTCGCACCCATCACCTGGGAGTGGAACGGCACGACGTGGACGCCGCGGTTCACAACGCACAGACCGCCGGTCCGCGTCTGGTTTGGAATGACTTACGACTCGACTCGTCACGTTGTCGTGCTGTTCGGCGGCGACGGCGTCGATGCGGGCGGCAACCACACCCTGTTGAATGACACATGGGAGTACGACGGCAACGACTGGCGGCAGGTGCTAACGGCGCATTCACCGTCCGGCCGGTACGGACACGCGCTGGCTTATGACTCGGGCCGCGGCAAGACGGTGCTCTTCGCCGGACACGACGACACGACCGGCCGCCTCGACGACACCTGGGAGTACAACGGGACGGACTGGACGCAGGTCGCCGCGACCAATTCACCTGCGGCGCGGTTCTGGCACTCGATGGCTTACGTAGCGGCACTCGGAAAGGTCGTCGTGTTCGGCGGTGACTATTTCGTGCCTTCAGTCACCCTGGGCCCCAACAACGAGACCTGGCTCTACGACGGCACGGGGTGGCAGCAGCTGTCGACGGTGAACAAACCGAGCCCACGTGTCATGGCTCCTGTTGTGTATGACTCCGCGAATTCGAGCCTGGTCCTGTTTGGCGGAAGCACCGAGGTAAACCCGATTCAAAATCTGGCCGACACGTGGGCGCTCGTTGTGCCGGAGTCGGCCGCGACGCTTTCGGTTTCGTCGCTCCAGTTTCCGCAGGAGCCTGTCCTCTCACTGACTACCAACGACGTCACGTTGACCAATACCGGCGCCGCCCCGCTCGACCTCAGCTCGGTCGCGGCGACGGGAGACTTCGGGGAGGTCGATAACTGTCCGCGCACGCCGGCGACGCTGGCCACAGGCAGCGCCTGCACGATCACGGTGAAGTTCACGCCTTCGTCAGGCGACGTTCCGAGCGCAGGGACCCTCACCCTGACCGACAACGTGCCCGGTGGTTCGCAATCGATCCCGCTGAGCGGTTCCGGCGCCTGGGGACAGATGCAAGCCTCATCGGAGCCGCTTGCCTTCGGCGCCTCAGACATCAACCCATCCGGCGCCACGGCTATCGCGATCGAAACGCTCACCTTCCCCGGGCCGGCCACCATCGTGACCGGGTTCCGGGCTGACATCCCCTTCTTCGTCAACAACGTCGACTGCCCGCTCAGCCATCAGCTGTCGTCCGGGGCGAGCTGCCACGTGCAGGTTGGCTTCGACCCAACGATCGCCGGTAACTATTCCGGCCAGTTCGCGATCCTCGACAACGAGCCGGGCCTGCGGCATCCGATCGGCGTCAGCGGCACGGCGAACCCCATCCCGGTCGCCATCACATTGAACGTAACCCCCACCGACCCCGTTCCGACTTTTGGCCGCTTGCTTGACGTCACCGCGACGAGCAGTTCGCCCTTCGGAACCGCGACCTTCTCGCTCAACGGCCACCAGGTGGGTGCGCCAGTTGACCTCGGCGGGTCTGGGTCGGCATTCGTTGCGATTCCGCTCGACGACACGACCATTCCGGCCGGCGCCGGCACGTACTCCCTGCTGGTCACAGTGCACCCGACCGATGGCGTCCACTCAGACAGTGCGGTGTCCCAATCCGTCACCGTGTTCCCGGCCGCGACGCAGATCTCGTCCACCGGCACCGGGCTGGCGGTCCAGGGCACGGCCGTGACCCTTGCCGCCACCGTCTCGGTGCCTCCCCTCCAGTCGCAGTTCGACTATGCGGCCAACCCGGTCTGGGTGCGCTTCGACGTCATCGATGGCGCCGGGACGACCCGCACCTACTACGCAAGGGTCAGCAGCGCCGGCAGCGCCTCCGTGGCCGTGACCGGTCTAACCCCCGGCGCTTACAGCGTCCGAGGCCGGCTTGTCGGGACTTCAGGCTCACTCTCACCGAATCCATATCTCACCAGCGAAGACTTGCGATCGGCGTTCGCCGTGGAACCGGTACGCGGCGGCTTCGTGGCCGGCGCCGGGCCCGGGATCGCGTTCGAGTTCGCGCCCGGTGGCATAGCCACGGGCTCTCTGCAGTGGGTCGAAAACGTGCAGGCGCCCGGACCTGACGGACAGCAGCACGACGCCTATCGCATCATCACGTCGACGTCGATCGGTTCGGTGACGTCGCACAGCCACATCGCCACGGTCAACGGATCGGTGTCCATCGTCGTGGTCGACGCGACCACAGGTGTTCAGTTCAGCGCAACGGCCGCGGCCTTCCAGCTCACCGTCGCGGCCGACGGTTCGGTGCTGGTCACGACCAATGGTGGTGCCAGCGCCAGCCTGCCCCCAGGCTCAGCGGTCAATCACCTCTAGCCGGACGCTCGCTCGCAGCCCCAATCTCACGCGCGATAGTGGCTTCTTATCGAAGCCCTACCTGGCCGCCGGACGAGGGCGGTGCAGAACGGATTCCCGAGTGTCTTTGACAGGGCGCTGACGGCGCTTCAGGGTGACGTAGAGATCTTCGACGCGGCGCTCGGCGCCCTCTGCTGCTGCCTCCAGCGGGCAAGATCCACGCCGGCAACGAGCAGCCAAATCATCAGCGCAACCTCGGCGACGAACCCGAGTGCTTCGACATACGTATGGATGCGACCAGATAATGACGGAACCGCAAATGTGAGCCAAGCTAAGCCCGCGAGAACGATGAGTATGCCCAACGGCCGAGGCAAAAAAGTCGAGCGGACAATCAGGAAGCCGAGCACTATCAGGAACAGCCCATCACAGACAAGACCTGCGGCGATCGCATGGAAGAAGACCGCGAGGGCCTGCCCGACGAGGCTGAAGGCGGTTGCTAGCAGCGCGAGACCGTGACTCACGGGTCTGAGCAGGATGTAGAACAACAACGTCACCGCGACGTATATGGCGACGGATACCCATTCGAGCGCCTGTTTGAAGACAACCAGGCTGAGTAGGGCAACAACGAAGTAGAGCAAGTACACCACGCCGATGGCACGTGCCTTCAACGGCGAAGGCAGCCGGTTTAACCGGTGCATGGCGCCAGATGATAGGAGTTGAGTGCAGGCCAAGCAAACTCCCAATCAGTACGTATTTGGCGACGGTAGCGTTACCTGGACTTTCTGCAGTCCTGGCGCACGCGACTCCGGCCAGGGTTCAGGTCGCAAACCAGCTCGGGACGCGCCTCGAGTAGCGACGTTCGCGATCGGGGTGTCTTCTCAACATCAGGGCCGCCGGACAGGTCATCGAAGACGATCGGCTCAGCCACGCTCGGTAAGCGGATAGCCTTCGACACTTGGTCGGCACTCGACGGAATCTAGGGATTCGCTGGTGGTAGGTCGCCGACCCAGTAGCCGGGACTTGCTATCGGTAGTGGATGCAGCTTATCGATAGCAACCGAGCAGCTCGGTGACGTTCGTGCGCGCCCGAGCCAGACAACTCGGTGCGCACAAACTGGCGACCTGGATCTCTGAGCTCGGGCCAAAAGCAAGCTTGTCGGCTGTACTCACGTCGGCTACCGTGCTTCCGTGCGTGGGCGACTGAGGTCGGTTCGCATCGTCGCGGCCCTGGTCGTGCTCTTGGGATGTCTGTCGAGCACCTCCTGGGTGGACCACACCCAAACCGAGAAGGTCTCTTCCGGGCCAGCCGCAACGAGCCCACTCAGCGGCATGACTCTTGGATCTCAATCTGAGCCGGCCTGCCCAAGTGCCCCCGCTCCCGAGGAGGTCGCCGCTCCCGACTACCCCCAAGCGAGATGGATCCCGGCGGCCGCGGGCAACTTCTCGGTGGCCAACCGCCCCCACGATTGCCCGGTCGACATGATCGTCATCCACGACACTGAGGTCCCCATTGCCCAAGCAGTCCGGATCTTTCAAGACCCGATCATGCAGAGGTCAGCGAACTACATCGTGTCTGCCAGCGGTCAGATCGTTCAGATGGTGCACGAGACAGACATCGCTTGGCATGCTGGGAACTGGGACTACAACACCCGCGCGATCGGCATCGAGCACGAGGGCTACGCCTGGACGCCGGGCTCGTTCAGCAAAGCGGAATACCAAGCCAGCGCGCATCTGGCCGCGTCGATCTGCTCGCGATGGGGCGTACCGATGGATCGCACCCACGTCATTGGTCACTTCCAGGTGCCTGACGATCACCATCCGGGCCTGTTCGGAGGTGAGTCGCACCGCACTGATCCGGGCCCGTACTGGGATTGGAGCTACTACCTCTCCCTGGCGGCGTCCGATGCCAGGGCTCTTCCGAGCCCGCCGCGGATGATGGTCGATCCCGTGGCCGTAAACGGTTTAGACAGCGCAACCGTCACCTGGCAACCGGCCCGCTCGTGCCGCCTCCCGATCCTCGGGTACACCGTCCTCGCCGAGCCCGGCGACCTCAGCTCGTACCTGCCGGCAACTGCAACCTCGGCGACATTCAACAACTTGCAGTCGGGCACGATCTATACGTTCACCGTTACCGCCATCGACGGCAATGGCCAGGACAGCCTCACCTCGAATGCAGTCATACCCGGACGCTGCAATGCGGTCGAATTGAGTGCCTTGGGAAACTCGCCCCAACCGTATGGAAGCAAGGTGCTGCTCCACGGCGCTGCGACGGGTTGTCGCATACCGCGCTACGCCTTCGCGCTGTTGTCGCCTGGGTCGGGTACGTGGACATTGGCGCGGCCCTACTCGAGTGCTCCGGTCTTCTACTGGCGTACCACCGGTTATGCGTCAGGGACGTATTCGATCAGGCTCATGGTCCGTGACGCCAGGGGCCCAGGTACCTACAGCAGTGTGCTGGGCAGCTATGACGGTTACCTGGACGCGATATACACGGTCACCGCAACCCCCAACAGCTCGGTTGCCGTTTCTCCCGAGTTCATCCGACACTTTTCGGCCTGATTGTCAGTCGCCTCGATTCTCGTAGAGGCCAGGGTCGTGCGGTGACTCGACCCATCCTGGCGGAGGTAAATAACCTCAGTTACCGTGTAACACCCCGGCACGGGGCGGCACGGGGCGGCCGAATGAACTCGCACCTAGAATTCGGGGGACCCATTCCGGAGTAGCTCAACGGTAGAGCAGGCGGCTGTCAAGGATCTGATCGTGGTCACTCGTCGAGTCTTCCTGAACTCGATCGCGCCCGGTCCGGCGGCCACGAGTCGCTTCTCTGACGGCAGTTAGAGCACTTGGCAGGCGGTTCTAAACATTCCGATGCGCAGTGCCTCGGGCGCCATCATCCTCGAGACATTCCCACATTTCAGCGTCGCATCTCCGTTCACACGCAGTTTTCTTGGCAGCTGCAGCACAAGCTTGCAGAATCTTCGACGCTACGGTTCCTCAGCGGGAAAGGACGCATCGGTTCCAGCGACAAGCGTCTTTCGTCACGCGGTCAAGACGCGAAGTCGGATGGTTACAGTGGATCCGTGCGGAGCCTGATGGGCAGCCTTATCGGGGCCGTGATCCTGTTCCTCTGCTTCCTCTTCGGCCGCCGGGTCGATAGAAGCACCGTCCCCTGGCTGGACGGTCCGACGGGTCCGCCACGGATCGGCGTGGGCTTCCATCGCTCCGTCGCCGCCCAAGCCGGACTCGGCGTGAACACCGGCTCTGACCTCGGGCTGCTGCCGGACTGCGCATTCCTCGATGGCGATGGGTTCGACTCAGGTCGCCTTCACCCATCGGTGCGCGACTTCTACGAGCACACCGGCCGCTACCACCTCGACGTGTGGTCGCAGTGGTCGCCGCTGTTCTGGCCCTTCGGATGGATGCTGATCCATTTCGTCAGCCGCCGCATGGAGCAGCTGAACTTTCCGATGTACCCGCTCGAGACCGCGCGCGGCATGACGAGCGAGGTCGAGCAGCTGGTGGATCAGTCGGGACGCGTGGCGTTCACGAGCTGGCTGCGCCGCAACCTCGCAAGCGGCCTCGTTATCTATTCAGGCTTCTACTCGACTGCCACACCGCCCGGGTCCGGACCTTGCGTGAAGACCGTGTTTCCTGTTGTGCGCGGCAACGCGACGGTGCTGCTCCGACCAGAGGCGCAGACGGATGGATCATTGAAGCTCATGTCGTCTGGTCATGGGTTCGGGGACCCGGGATTCTATCGGATCACGGAAGCAGGATCGGGGCGTATCCGAGTGTGGTACGTGCGCCCGCTCAAGGAAGTCTTCCACGTGTATCCCGATGTCGACGGCTCCGTTCGCACCGACCACTTCGTGCGTTGGTTGGGCCGGTCAGTGCTCCGCCTGCACTACCACATCACCCCGGCGCAAGAGATACAGCGAGGTGCGCTGCAGGTCCAGACACGCGAATCGAACCTGAGCCAGGAGCTCATACCGTGAGCCAGTCTCCCAGCCTCAGCGCGCTGGCCGGAATCGGGTTTGGAGTTGGTCTAGTCGGTTACAAGACCGAGGGTCAGGAAGAATATGAGGCCGATTCATTCTGCGCGGACCTTCTAATAGCGTGGAAGGCCACTCATCTCGCTCATTAGATTGGCAGCCTCAACCAGGTCCTTACCGCCGCGACCAGAACCACGCAGCATCTGATAGACCTGGAGCGCTAAACCATTCAAGGGCATTGGCACTTTGTGTCGCCGGGCAATGTCCTCGCATAGGCGCAAGTCCTTGTACTGGAGATCGATCGAGAAGCCCGGCTCGAAGTTACCCGCCTTGATCCGCGGTGCAAAGTAGTTAAACAACCAATAGCTATTTGCGTCTGTGTGGGCAAAGGTGTTGAGCATCGTGTCGATCGTTATGCCCGCAGCCCGCCCTAATGCGAAGGCTTCTGCTGCCACGAGGTTATGAAGGCCTGCGATGTAGTTGCTAATCAGCTTGACAGTTGCGCCAGTGCCAACCGGACCGAGATGTAGATAGTGCTTGCCTAGGATGGTCATAAGCGGCATAGCCGCCTCAAATGCAGCAGCCTCACCGCCCGCCATAAATGTGACATTGGCATTGAGCGCACCGTCGGTGCCGGCGCTCATCGGCTCGCCGCCTGAGACAGGCGCTTCCAGGTAATGGACCCGGCGGACCTTAGCGGCCGCCTCATTGGCAACGGCGGTATCCGGATCGATTGTGCTGAGATCGAGAATAGCGGCGCCCGTCTTCACACAGGCAATGGCGCCTTCGAGACCATGCATGACGGCGCGGTTGGCGTCAGGATCGGGAAGAGAGACCAGAAGGTAATCGACGTCACCGACCGCGTCGGCGATTGTTGGCGCGACCCTGGCGCCATCCCTCCCCGCGGCGTTGCCACGGTCGGGTGACTTATCGAAGACCACGAGGTCGACTTGAGCCCTGAGGAGATGTCTAGCGAAGATGGACCCAATTGCCCCAAGACCAATCTGAGCAACCTTCATAGCCCGGCACCTTCACTACTTGGATGAAGTTGGATTTCGCTGCAACCGTGTATGGGTATGTGGCCAACAGCGAGAGTCACGTATCAGTATGCCGTGGGTGGATGGACCGTAGTTGGTTTGCGCCGTTGCGCCGATCAGGCGGACCTCCGATGTCCTCGGGGACATCATCCGCCGCTCTGGAGCGCTGGTGGAGTAGGGGAGATATCATTCCGGCGGAAGCGGGCTCCTGCAAATGGCGCACAAGCTGACTCATCTCTCCGCGGTCGAGCTCGCGCGGCTCGTGCGCACGAAAGAGGCGAGCCCGGTCGAGGTGGTCGAGGCGCATCTCGCGGCGATCCAGAAGATCAATCCCGCGGTCAATGCGTTCTGCACCGTCGCGGCCGAGAAGGCGCTCGTCTGGGCGCGCGAGGCGGAGCGCGCGGTGAAGAAGCGCGCGAAGCTCAAGCCCCTGCACGGCGTTCCAGTCGCGATCAAGGACCTCACTCTCACGGCGGACATACGCACGACCTTCGGCTCGACGCTGTTCCGCGATCACGTGCCCACGGAGGACGCCGAGGTCGTCCGCAGGCTGAAGGCGGCAGGCGCGATCGTTCTCGGCAAGACCAACACGCCCGAGTTCGGCGCGGGCGGGAACACGGTGAACAAGGTGTTCGGCGCGACGCGCAATCCCTGGAACACGGCGCTTTCGGCCTCAGGCTCGACCGGGGGCGGGGCGGCGGCGCTCGCCGCGCGCATGGCGCCGCTTGCCGAGGGTTCGGATTTCGCTGGCTCCCTGCGTACCCCGGCGGCCTTCTGCGGGGTGGTCGGCCTGCGCACCACGGCGGGACTCGTTCCCAAGCACCCGGCGACGATGCCCTGGCACGACCAGAGCGTGGCCGGGCCGATGGCGCGCTCGGCCGAGGACTGTGCGCTGCTCCTCGATGCGATGACGGGGCTCTCGGGAAAATCGCCGCTCTCCGCTCCCCCGCCGTGGAGGAGCGCGCGCGCGGCGGTCGCGAAGGCGAGGAGCCTGAGGGGCCTGCGCCTCGCGTACGCACCCGACATTGCAGGAATCGGCGTGGACGAGGAGATCGAGCGCATCTGCCGCACCGCGGCGCGCGATCTGCGCGACGCCGACGGCGCGGAGCTCGAGGAAATCGAATTCAGCCTGTCCGACGGGCGCGACGCCTTTCTCGCGCTGCGCGGCGAGGCGATGGTGGGCAATCATTTCGACCGGCTCGAGCGCATCGGCGAGCTCGGGGACAACCTCGCCGGCAACATCCGTGCGGGACTCGCGCTCACCATCAGCGAGATCGCGCGCGCGGAGCTCAAGCGCGCGGAGATCTGGCACCGCTGGCGCGCCCTCTTCGAGCGCTACGACGCGCTCCTCACGCCGACAACTCCGGTTGGGCCGTTTCCGGTGGAGACGAACTATCCCGAGGTGGTCGAGGGCAGGCGGATGCAGTACTACATCGACTGGATCGGCCCGACGTTCCTGGTGTCGCTCGCGGCGCTGCCCGCGGCGAGCGTGCCCGCGGGACTCACCGCCGCGGGGCTGCCGGTGGGGCTGCAGATCGTCGGCCCGAGATTTTCCGAGCCGATGATCCTGACAGTCGCGAAATTCACCGAGGAAGCGCACCCGATCGGGCTGCCGCCGAATTGCGGATAGGCGCCATCGATCAGTCGGTTTGCGCACCAGAAATATAAGCGGCTGCGTCGGCTGCAGTTACGTTGTAAGACTCAGGTGCAGGACGGCACGGGGCAGTTAAACGAGTTCACCACCTAGAATTCGAGGGACCCGAGCTCTCGATGAGATACGCGTCATATCTGGTGCTGTTGCCGGCCCTGCTCCTCCTAGCTGAAAACGCTCAACGGCATATAGAAGGACACTCCCCAGTTCGGCTGGTCCACGATTTGGCTGACTCGCAGGTCACCCGCGAGGCTGCAAAGGATATATGCGTCTTCGCGGCTGAGCTGCTTCTCCTTAGTCACCCAGCCGATCGTGTCGCGGACTGCGTTTTGGGCGTTCTCCATAAGGTCTGGCCCGAGTGCAGTAACGCAGTGATAGCCCGCGGCGTCACTCTTCGGCTGCAGTGGAGCGGCCGGCGTGATGAATTGGTAGCTCCACGGGCGCATGTGGCCTGCTTTGATCACCGAAAAACGCAGGGAAAACGTCATTGGGCACTCGATTCCGGTGACACACACCTCACCGTCTCCCTGGGCTCCATGACAGTCGCCCGCTGAAAACAGAGCGCCCTCAACAAAGACCGGCAAGAAGAGCTTGCTACCGGCCGTCAGGTGTCGAGTATCGATGTTCCCCGCTCCCTTGGTCGGCGGCAGTACGTCAACCGGTCCATCGGCGTCAGTGGCAACTCCCATGGTCCCGCAAAAAGGCACGACCGGGATATGTATGTCGTGCCGAAGCTCGGCAGTCGCACGATCGCCAAGGTCGAAGTAGCGAATGTAGGGGTCCGGGAAATCGGCTGCGAGCAGGCCCAGGCCAGGGATCATTCCGGTCCAGCCCCAGGCTCCCGGCCGCAAGTCCAGGATTTCGACCTCCAGTACGTCTCCAGGTACGGCGCCTTTCACGAATACTGGGCCGCCAAGGGGGTACAGCTTGTTGAAGTCAAGCTGGGTCAGCTTGGCGGCGGGGTCACCCTTCTTAATCTGTCCCGATGTGACCTCCTCAGTTTCGAAATGAACGACGTCGCCTGGCTCGACCATTACCGCAGGTCGGTTCGCCTTATCCCACTTGTAATGGATCTGGGCCTTGCCAACGGTGTGCTCACGGAGCTTTGCCTTCGCCATTTGACTTCCTCCAGTCAAATCAAGAGATGCAAGCTGAGACAAGTGTGAACTTCTGTACGAACTTAGCTGTGCCAGCGCGATATCGGGCACCTAGGTCCGAAGCTGGCGTTTTGGCAACAAACAAGTTTCTAGCCGGATCGGTGCAACGTGAATGGGCAGACATGAAGTATCGGAAAGTGGCGTGTTCAGCCGGGAGGTGGCTCGACCAGTTTGAGCGGCCTGGACATCTGAACGCTGACGACCGCCAGCAGCACTAGGAAACCACCTATTACCTGGATCCAGGACAGACGATCGCGCA
>VBFW01000275.1 GCA_005880525.1 Chloroflexota bacterium
GCCATCGACGCGCGCTATGTCGCGCGCCTCGCCTGCGAGGACTGGGGATTGTGCCGCACGGTCCAGCTCAACATTCCCAAGCTGCTGCACACCCTGGACGAGGTCGATGTCGACCGCGACCTCGTCCGTGCGCGGATGGCCGAGATACAGAAGGCGATCGACGCCGGCCCGAAGCCGCTGAAGTGGCGGCTGCGCGCGCAGGTCGGCGACCGGCTCCAGTGGTACGAGCTGCCCGAGGAGGTCCGCTCGCCCTACCAGCCCGAATGAGCGTCCCGAAGCACGCGCGCGTCGTCGTCATCGGCTCCGGGATCGTCGGCAACAGCGTCGCCTATCACCTCGGCCGTCTCGGCTGGCGCGACATCGTGCTGCTCGACAAGGGCCCGCTGCCCAATCCGGGCGGCTCGACAGGCCACGCGTCCAACTTCATCTACCTGGTCGACCACTCCAAGGAGATGACGGCGCTGACGGTCGAGAGCGTCAGCCAGTACAGAGAGCTCGGTGTGTTCACCGAGTCCGGTGGCATCGAGGTCGCGCGCACTCCCGAGCGCATGCAGGAGCTCACACGGCGCATGGCTTCGGCGAAGTCGTGGGGCATCGAGCCGGTGTCGCTCGTGACGCCCACCGAGGTGAAGAAGCTCGTGCCCTACATCAACGAGACGATCATCCTCGGCGGCTTCTACACGCCGGGGGTCGGCGTCGTCGATTCGCTTCGCGCGGGCACATTGATGCGCGAGAAAGGAGTCGCGTCAGGCGCGCTACATGTGTCGGCAAACACCGAGGTGACCGGCATCGACTTGAAGAACGGCCGCGTGAGCTGCGTCCGCACCACCGCGGGGGACATCGAGGTCGAGAACGTGGTCGTCTGCTGCGGCGTGTGGAGCCCTCGCGTCGGGCTGATGGCCGGCGCGCACATACCGCTCACGCCGGCGGTGCACCAGATGATCGACGTCGGGCCCGTGCCACGCTTCGCCGGCGCCAAGAGCGATATCGAGCACCCGATCGTGCGCGACATGGACACGAACATGTACGAACGGCAGGCGGGCGGCGACCTCGAGATCGGCTCCTACGCGCACCGGCCCATCCTCTACAACCCCGAAGACCTGCCTTCCGTGCAGCAGGCAGCGCTGTCGCCCACCGAGTTCCCATTCACGCAGGCCGACTTCGCCCCGCAGATGGAGCACGCGCTCGAGCTGATGCCCGAGATCGTCGGCGACGAGAAGGTCGGGGTGAAGTACGCCATCAACGGCATCCTCTCGCTGACGCCTGACGGCATGCCGGTGCTTGGCGAGTCGTCGGACGTCGCCGGCCTGTGGTCGGCGTCGGCGGTCTGGGTCAAGGAAGGACCCGGGACCGGCAAGACGCTGGCCGAATGGATGGTGCACGGCGAGTCGGAGATCGACGTCCACGCCTCGGATGCGGCCCGCTTCCATGAGCACCAGAAGTCGCGGCTTCACGTCCGCGCCAGGGCGGCCGAGGGCTTCAACAAGACGTACGGCATCGTCCACCCGTCCGAGCAGTGGGCTTCGAACCGCAACGTGCGGCTGGCGCCGTTCCACCAGCGCGAGCGCGAGCTGCAGGCGTTCTTCTTCGAAGCCGCGGGCTGGGAGCGGCCGTTCTGGTACGAGTCAAACGCCTCTTTGCTGGACGAGTTCGGCGATCGGATCACGCGTCGCACCGCGGAGTGGGAGTCGCGCTGGTGGTCGCCGATCATCAACGCCGAGCACCTGGCGATGCGCGAGCGCGCAGGCATCTTCGACCTGTCGGCCTTCACGATCTTCGACATCACCGGTCCGGGCGCGCTGAGCGCCGTGCAGGGTGTCGCGCTCCGCCAGATGGACGTGCCCGTCGGACGCAACGTGTACACGCCGGTGCTTTCGCCGAACGGCGGCTTCAAGTCAGACCTCACGATAATGCGGCTCGGCGACGAGCAGTTCCGCGTCGTCACCGGCGGCGCCTCTGGGATGTCGGACAAGAAGTGGTTCAGCGACCACCTCCCCGCCGACGGCTCGGCTCAGCTGCACGATCTGACGTCGGCGCTGTCGACGATCGGCCTGTGGGGCCCTCGCGCGCGCGACATTCTTTCTGC
>VBFW01000276.1 GCA_005880525.1 Chloroflexota bacterium
ACCCGACAGGGTCGTTCAAGGACCGCGGCATGGTCGTCGCGGTGGCCAAGGCGCTCGAGGCCGGCAGCAGGGTGCTGATGTGCGCGTCGACCGGCAACACATCGGCGTCCATGGCCGCCTACGCGGCGCGCACGGGAGTAAGAGCCATCGTCGTCGTCCCGGCGGGCGAGATCGCGCTCAACAAGCTGTCGCAGGCGCTGATGTACGGCGCGAAGGTGATCGCGCTCAAGGGCAACTTCGACCACGCGCTGCAGACCGTCCGCGAACTTACCAGCCGCTATCCGGTGGCGCTCATGAACTCGATCAACCCTCACCGCATCGAAGGCCAGAAGACCGCCGCCTTCGAGGTTGTCGAGGCTCTTGGCGATGCCCCCGACTATCTATTCGTGCCGGTGGGGAATGCAGGCAACATCACCGCCTACTGGAAGGGCTTCCGCGAGTGCCAGGCGAAAGGACTGGCGAAGCACCTTCCCCGCATGGCCGGCGCGCAGGCCGACGGCGCCGCGCCCATCGTCAACGGCCATCCCGTCGACCAACCGAAGACGATTGCCTCGGCGATTCGCATCGGCAACCCAGCCTCGTGGGAGGGCGCGACCACCGCGCGCGACGAGTCGGGCGGCATGATCGCTGCCGTGTCCGACACCGAGATCATCTCGTCCCAGGTGAGGCTGGCGAGCAGCGAAGGCCTCTTCTGCGAGCCCGCGTCGGCGGCCCCGCTGGCGCTCCTCAACAGGCTCGTCAAGGAGGGCCGCATTGAAAAGGACGCGACCATTGTGGTGGTCCTCACGGGCTCCGGTCTCAAGGACCCTGACGCCGCGCTGAAGAATGTCGAGCCGCCGATTGAACTCGAAGGCGATGCCCGTACACTGGCCAAGGTTTTGAAGCTGTGAGAATTCGCGTCCCCGCGTCGATCGCCAACATCGGCCCAGGTTTCGACTGCATGGCGATGGCGATCGACCTCTGGATGGAGGTCATCGCCGAGCCCGCCGAGAAGCCGGCATGGGACTACGAGGGCGAGGGCGCGGAGTACCTGGCCGCGCATCCGAACCCGTTTTCGAAGATGAAGTTCAAGGGTCTCGTCAAGAGCGAGATTCCGATGGGCGTCGGCCTTGGCAGCAGCGCCGCCGCTCGCCTCGCGTCCTCGGCGCTGACCGAGCCGTGGGACATCAAGAGCCACGTCATCGACGCCGGCGCGGACGAGGGCCACCTCGACAACGTGTCAGCGTGCGCGTCGGGCGGCATCCGCATCGTCTCCGAGCACTTCGACGAGCGGCTCCCGAACCCCAACTGGGGCCTGGCGCTGTTCGTCGCCCATGCGCCGCTGCCCACTGACAAGGCGCGCTCGGTGCTTCCCGACTCGGTGCCGATGGAATCCGCTGTCTACAACGCCGCGCGCACCGCGCTGCTCGTGCGCGCGATCACGGCCAAACGGCCCACGCTGCTCGAGCAGGCGCTGCGCGACCGGCTCGCGCAGCCGCACCGGCTGCACCTCTATCCATGGGTGCATGACGTGATGGACGCGGCTGATCGCGCGGGCGCATATGCGGCGTCGATATGCGGTTCGGGCCCTAGCGTGTTCGCGTTCTGCGCGGCGTCTCAGGCCGTCCGCATCTCGCGCATCATGGCCGCCGCGGCGCCTCAGCACGGACGTGCTCTTGTCACGAAAGTGACAGACAAGGGCATGTTCCGTTCTCTGTGATCGTCCAGAAGTACGGAGGCACCTCTGTCGGCTCGGCGGCGAGGATCCGGCGCGTCAGCCGGCGCATCGCGGCCACGGTCGCGAAGGGCGAGCAGGTCGTGGCGGTCGTCTCCGCCATGGGCCACACGACCGACCGGCTGATCACTCTTGCGCAGAGCGTCAACGCCGAGCCGCCCGCGCGCGAGCTCGACATGCTCATCGCCAACGGCGAGACCATCACGGCGCCGCTCGTGGCGATGTGCCTGGAGGGCATGGGCGTGCCGGCCGTTTCGCTGTCCGGGCTGCAGGCAGGCGTGCGCACGAGCGCGCATCACTCGCGCGCGCGCATCCATGACATCCAGCCGGACCGCGTCCTGCGCACGCTCGCGGAGGGCAAGGTGCCCGTCGTCGCCGGCTTCCAGGGCGTGACCGAGGACTACGAGGTGACCACCCTCG
>VBFW01000277.1 GCA_005880525.1 Chloroflexota bacterium
GCTGACCAGCGCGATGGCGCCGAGCAAGATGCCGCCCAGGACGTCCGACTCCCAGTGCACCTCCAGGTACAGGCGGTCGAACGCCATCACGACAATGAGAACAATGGCGAGCGGGACCGCCAGGTTACGCACCCACTTCCACGGCGCTACGCGCCACAGGACGAACGCCAGCAGGCCGTAGACGAAGACCGTCCTCATCATGTGCCCGCTGGGAAAGCTGTTGTGCAGGCCGGCTGCCCGCTCGAACAGGTTGCTGAGGCTCGGGCCGTCCGCGTGCGACACCGATGACGGTGGGCGAGGATGCGTGAGGTTCGACTTGTAGAGAATCTCGAACACCTCGGCCACGACGAAGGCCACGAAGACCAGCGCGTCCGCGACTACGCCGCGGCGCCATAGAAAGATGACGAGGGCGACCAGCACGATGGTGGTGACCTCGACGCCGCCGAGGAGGGCGATGCCCTGAAACAGCGGATGGAGCGGCGGATCCCACGCCGTCGCCATCGCCTGCTCGACATCGTGGTCGGCCATGTCCAACCCGCCGACTGAGACGGCGATGGTCAGAACCTGGAACCCGACCGCCAGCGCGGCGATCGCCACGAGCCTGGGGAGAAGCGCCCTCAGCAGCACGGCGGCGGACCTCGGCGAGAGATCCGGCGCCGAGGCGGCCCAGATCCTAGGCGCGGGCGAGCACCGGAGCGCGCGCATCGTGATATGCGCAAGCGAGGAGCGCAGACCGCAACAACGGAGATGGGCTGCATCGGCGCCGCAGCTCCGTCGAGGGCCCGCCGCCGGGCTGCTAATGCTGGCAACGGCGGCAGAAGACCGTAGTCCGTCCGGCGATGCGCACGGCCGACAGCGGCCGCCCGCACGTGAAGCACGGCTGGCCCGCGCGGCCGTAGACGAGCAAGACCTCTTGCTGGCCGCCGACTTCCCCCCACGCGTCGCGATACGTATCAACCGAGCTGCCGCGATTCCTGATCGCGGTCTCCAGCGATTCGCGCAGGGATTCGTGGAGGCGCCGCGCCGACTTGCGGCTGACCCCTTCTGCGATGCGGTCTGGGCGCAGCCGCGCGCGGTGCAGCGATTCGTCGGCGTAGATGTTCCCGACCCCCGCCAGCGCTTTCTGATCGAGCAGCACGGCCTTGAGCGGCGCTCTCCGCCGCCGCAGCGCTTGATACAGGGCGTCGCCAGTGAAGTCGGGGTCGATCGGTTCGGGCCCGAGCTTAGGCATGGCGCGAGCCTCTCGCAGCCCCGCTTCGGTGCCGAGCAGAAGCCGCCCGAACCGGCGCGGGTCGCGATATCGAAGGTGCCTTCCGTCGTCGAGCGTGAAGATCGCATGGGTGTGGTCGGGGATTGGCGTCTCTGGGCTCACCAGTCGCAGCTGGCCTGTCATGCCCAGGTGCACGACCAGCAAACGCTCCTCGCCCAGCGCGAGGAGGATGTACTTCCCGCGGCGCTTGACTGACTCGATGCGGTGGCCCGCTATGAGATCGGCGAAAACCTCAGGCTCGGGGTGACGCACGATCGTCGGAAATCGCAGCTCGCAGCTGACGATCGTCCGGCCGACCAGGTGGGGTCGCAGGTCGGACGCGATCGTCTCCACCTCGGGAAGCTCGGGCACATCAGAAAGGCTAGGGGTTGCCGAGCGTGCCGATGGCAAAGCGTTTCATAACCGCTTTCAGGCCCGGACGACCGCGAGCTTTTTCATATCGGCCCAGTTGGGTCCGACCTTGGCCTCGACCTCGATCCCCGTCTCCAGCTCGTATGCGCCGGTCATGATGCGCGGCACCGTCTCGGCGAACCTGTCGACCTCGCCCTGCGGCACCTCGAACAGCAGCTCGTCATGCACCTGCAGCAGCATGCGGCCCTCAACATGGTCCGCCTCGATTTCGCGGTGCAGGCGGACCATGGCGATCTTGATGATGTCCGCCGCGAGCGACTGCATCGGGAAGTTGATGGCCATGCGCTCGGCGGCGCTGCGCAGCTGAAAGTTCGGCGAACGCAGGTCGGGGATCGCACGCCGGCGTCCGGTGGCGCTGACGACCAGGCCTTCCTCGCGCGCCTTCTGCTTCACAGCGTCGAGGTACTCGCGCAGCTTCGAGTAGGTCGACCAGTATTCCTTCAGAAAATCGCGCGCGACGTCACCGCTGATGCCCAGCTGCTGTGACAGCCCATATTCGCCCTGGCCGTAGATGGATCCGAAGTTCGCGACCTTGGCAAGGCGCCGCTGGTTCGGATCGACCGACTCGATCGGAACCTTGAACACCGCAGCGGCCGTCGCCGTGTGAATGTCCTGACCCGCAGCGAACGCGGCCAGCATCTTTGCGTCGCCACTCAGGTGCGCCGCGATGCGCAGCTCGATCTGCGAGTAGTCGACGGATATGAGGACGTGACCGGGCCGGCCCGCCCGGAACGCGCGACGGATGCGCTGGCCGAGATCGGTTCGGATGGGGATGTTCATGAGGTTCGGGTTGGAAGACGAAAGCCGGCCAGTCGCCGTGCTTGCCTGACCGAACGACGTGTGGACCCGCCCGGTCAGCGGATCCACCAGCTGAGGCAGCGCGTCGACATATGTCGACTTGAGCTTCGACAGCTGCCGGTGCTCGAGGATCTCGGGGACGATCTCGTGCTTCTCTCGCAACGCCTCGAGCGTGTCGGCGTCGGTTGAGTAGCCGGTCTTCGTGCGCCGTCCGACGGGCAGGCGCAAGTCCTCGAACAGGACCTTCGCCAGCTGTTGCGGCGCGCTCACGTTGAACTTCTGGCCGGCAAGCTCTTCGATGCGCGACTCGATCGTCGACAGCTGGGAGCCGAGCTCGTCCTGCATCTGCTTCAGGTAGGGCACGTCGACGGCGACGCCTTCGGATTCCATGTCGGCGAGCACGCCCGCCAGCGGCAGCTCGATCTCATGAAACAGGTAGTCGACGCCCAGGTTGCGCATCTCGGCCTCGAGGCGCGGGCGCAGGTTGAGGATCACCTCCGCGCGCCGGGCTGCAAAATCCGCTGCCTCTTCGACAGGCACAGCCGAGGGCTTGCGCGCGGCGCGGCCGACGCCCAGGAGCTGCTCGGAGCTGACGAGCGCCACCTCGAGAAATTCGCGCGCAAGGTCTTCCAGGCGCGGGTCGCGCGAGCCGGCGCCAAGCAGGTAGGCGGCAAGGAACGTGCTGAAGTCA
>VBFW01000278.1 GCA_005880525.1 Chloroflexota bacterium
TCTCGATGACCAACTTCCTGCGCACCGCGATCAACGCGAAGCGCGGCTACGACGGCAAGGACAAGTCGAAGCAGATCTCGCCGAAGGAGTTTCGCTCCATGCTGAAAGGCGAGCTTGAGGTCTTGCACATGGACGACTCGTTCCTGCCGCGATACATCAACGACGGATTCTCCGGCGGCGAGAAGAAGCGCGCCGAGATCCTGCAGATGGCGATGCTCAAGCCTGAGATTGCGATCCTCGACGAGACCGACTCGGGGTTGGACATCGACTCGATCAAGTTCGTCGCCGAGGCCGTGAACCGCATGCGCGGACCCGAGCTCGGCGCGCTGATCATCACGCACTACACGCGCATCCTCGAGTTCATCAAGCCCGACTTCGTGCACGTGCTGGTGGACGGCCGGTTCGTGCTGTCGGGGGGACCCGAGGTGGCGGACCGCCTGGAGAAAACCGGGTACTCGGAGTGGATGGAAGCAGATGAGCCGGCCGTGCTGGCGAAAGAGGAGGTGAGCTAGTTGGCTACTCAGCCGAAGCCCGTCGACGTTGGTACCGACTACAAGGAGAAGTACGGGTTCTTCGTCCCCGAGGACTATGTCTTCAAGGCCAAGCGCGGCCTGAACCCCGACATCGTCAAGGAGATCTCATTCATGAAGGGCGAGCCTGAGTGGATGACGAAGTTCCGCCTTCGCTCCCTCGAGATCTTCCGCAAGAAGCCGATGCCCAACTGGGGAGCCGACCTGTCGGTGATCGACTTCGAGAACATCTTCTATTACCTCAAGGCGTCCGACAAACAGTCGAAGACGTGGGAGGAGCTGCCCGCCGACATCAAAGCGACGTATGACCGGCTCGGCGTGCCCGAGGCGGAGCGCAAGTTCCTGGCCGGCGTGTCGGCGCAGTACGAGTCGGAGGTCGTCTATCACTCTCTGCAGAAAGAGCTGTCGGCGAAGGGCGTGATCTTCCTCGACACGGACTCTGCGTTGCGCGAGCACCCCGACCTCTTCAAGGAGTACTTCGGCACGGTCATCCCGCCGGCCGACAACAAGTTCTCAGCGCTGAACAGCGCTGTGTGGTCGGGCGGGTCGTTCATCTACGTGCCCAAGGGCGTCCGCGTGGACATCCCCCTGCAGGCGTACTTCCGCATCAACGCGGAAAACATGGGCCAGTTTGAGCGGACGCTGATCATCTGTGACGAAGGCTCGTTCGTGCACTACATCGAGGGGTGCACGGCCCCGATTTACACGACTGACTCGCTGCACTCGGCCGTGGTCGAGATCATCGTCAAGAAGAATGCCCGCTGCCGCTACACGACCATCCAGAACTGGTCGACCAACGTCTTCAACCTGGTGACGAAGCGAGCGTTGGCGTACGCGGACGCGACCATGGAATGGGTCGACGGGAATTTGGGCTCACAAATCACCATGAAATATCCGTCCGTCTACCTGATGGAGCCGGGTGCGAAGGGCGATGTGCTGTCGATCGCGTTCGCCGGCAAGGGCCAGCACCAGGACGCCGGCGGCAAGATGATCCACGTCGCGCCCAACACGACCTCGACCATCACGTCGAAGTCGATCTCCAAGGCCGGCGGCCGCACGTCGTACCGAGGCCACATCAAGATCTACCCAGGAGCCAACAACTCCAAGTCGTTCGTCAAGTGCGACGCGCTGCTGCTGGACGACAACTCGCGGTCTGACACCTACCCGTACAACGACGTCGACGCCGAGAACGTGACCCTCGGACATGAGGCGACCGTCAGCAAGGTGTCGGACGAGCAGCTCTTCTACCTGATGAGCCGGGGCATCACGCGCAACGAGGCCGAGACGATGATCGTCAACGGCTTCATCGAGCCGTTCACCAAGGAGCTTCCGCTCGAGTACGCGGTCGAGCTCAACCGCTTGATCCAGCTCGAGATGGAGGGCTCGGTCGGGTAGCGATGCCATTTACGACCCAGACCCTCGAGAGCAAAGAGCTCCGGGGCGAACCCGACTGGCTGCGCCAGCGTAGGCGCTCGGCCCTGGAGGCCTATGAGCGGCTGCCCATGCCAAGCCGGACCGACGAGGAGTGGCGCCGCACCGACCTCGCAGGCCTCGACCCGTCGCAGTTTGCGAAGTTCGAGCATGCCAACGGAGCGGTGGCCGAAAAGCGCGAGCTGCCTGAGGGCGTGATCGTCGAGCCACTGTCGGCGGCGGCCATGAATCACTCGGCGCTCGTCGAGCCGCTCCTCTTCTCGATGGTCCGCCCCGACCGGGATCGCTTCGCAGCGCTGCACGCGGCCTTCTTCACGGGAGGCAACTTCGTCTACGTGCCCGACGGCGTGACCATCGACGAGCCAATCCTCGGTCAGCATTTCTCCCACGAGAGCGGCACGAGCGTGCTGCCGCACACGCTGATCGTCGCGGGCAAGGGTGCACGCTTCAACTACCTCGACGAGTACATCGCCGACGGCGACGACGAGGCCGCGTATCGCAGCGGCTCGGCCGAGATCATCGTCGGAGAGGGCGCTGAGGTCGGCTACGTCGCGATCCAGAAGTGGGGCCGCAAGGCGTGGCACTTCGCCGACCAGCGGGCCAGGCTCGCGAAGGACGCGACGCTGAAGCTGTTCAACGTCACACTCGGCGCGCGATTCTCGAAGACCCGCGTGGAGGCCTCGCTCGTGGGGCCTGGCGCGACCGCCGAGCTGAAGGGCATCTACTTCGCGTCAGGCGAGCAGTTCTTCGACTTTCACACGCTGCAGGACCACCAGGTCGGCAACACAACGTCCGATCTGCTGTTCAAGGGCGCGCTGCAGGACGTGGCGCGCACTGTGTACGCCGGCCTCATCCGCATCGAGAAGGGAGCGGCGCGATCGGACGCCTACCAGGCGAACCGCAACCTCGTGCTTTCCGACAAGGCGAAGGCGACCAGCATCCCGATGCTCGAGATCGACAACAACGACGTCCGCTGCACGCACGGCGCGACCGTCGGCCCCGTCGACCCGAATCACCTGTTCTATCTGCAGTCGCGCGGAATCGCCGCGCGAACGGCGAGGCGGATGCTCGTGCAGGGCTTCTTCGGCCAGGTGCTCGACCGCATCCCGTTCGAGCAGGCGCGAACGATGATCGAGAACGAGCTGGAGTCGCGCCTT
>VBFW01000279.1 GCA_005880525.1 Chloroflexota bacterium
TTCGACGTCGAGGACGTGGTGTGCACCGGCCTCGCCGCGGGCGAGGGCGTGCTCACGCAGCAGGAGGTCGAGCTGGGCGTCTGCCTGGTGGACATCGGCTCCGGCACCACCGCCGTGACGATCTACAACGAAGGCTCCGCGCGCCACATCGCAGTGCTGCCAGTGGGCGGCAACCACGTCACCAGCGACATCGCGATCGGCCTGCGCACGACGCTCGATGAAGCCGAGAGCCTGAAGCTCAACTACGGGCACACGTTGCCCGACGTAATCGACCACGGCGAGAAGGTGGAGGTGCGCCAGGTGGGCGGCGACCGCATCCAGGCGCTGCCGCGTCGATTCCTCGCCGAGATCATCGGGCCGCGCATGAGCGAGATCTTCGTCATGTCGCGCGATGAGGTCCGCAAGTGCGGATTCGAGGGGCTGCTGCCGGCGGGCGTGGTGGTCAGTGGAGGCGGTTCGCGCCTCATGGGCACCACGGACGCGGCGCAAGCGGTGTTCGACGCGTCGGTCCGCCTCGGCCAGCCGACAGGAATGGTCGGGCTCGCGGATCGATGCCAGGGCCCGTCGTTTGCAGTCGCGGCCGGGCTGGTCAAGTGGGGCTCGCACGCGCACATGCGCAGCTACGCCAATAACGGCCGGCAGTCGGTGACCTTAGGTTCGACGTATCAAAAAACAGTGAGGTGGCTCCGCGATTTTTTCTAGAGAACACACACGCAACCAGCTGGAGCTCGCCATGGCCAAAGAACGAACGAAGGAGGACCACGTCATCCCAATGAGAGAAAGCGAGTTGCACGAGGGGCGAGCGCGCATCAAGGTCGTCGGCTGCGGCGGCGGCGGTGGCAACGCGGTCAATCGAATGATCTCGAAGGCGCTCAAGGTTCAGTTCATCGCAGTCAACACCGACAAGCAGGCGCTAGAACGCTGCCAGGCAGACATCAAGGTGCAGATGGGCAGCAAGCTCACCCGCGGCCTGGGCGCCGGCGGCGACTGGACGCGCGGGCGCGACGCGGCGGACGAGAGCCGCGCCGAGCTCTCCGAGGTGGTCAAGGACTCCGACATGGTGTTCATCACCGCCGGCATGGGCGGGGGCACCGGCACCGGGTCGGCGGCCATCGTCGCGCAGCAGGCCAAGGAGCAGGGCGCGCTGACCATCGGCGTGGTCACGCGACCATTCGGCTTCGAGGGCAGGATCCGCAACGACACCGCTGAGGAGGGCATCAGGGCCCTGCGCAGCCAGGTGGACGCGCTGATCGTCATCCCGAACGACCGCCTGGCCCAGGTCGCCTCCTCCAAGACGACGCTCGAAGAAGCGTTCCGAATGGCGGACGACGTCCTGAGGCAAGGCGTGCAGGGCATTTCCGACCTGGTGACCCAGCCTGGCGTCATCAACCTCGACTTCGCCGACGTGAAAGCGATCATGGAAAACGCGGGCGAGGCCCTCATGGGCATCGGACACGGCGCCGGTGACTCGCGGGCAGAGGACGCCGCCAAGCAGGCGGTGTCAAGCCCACTGCTCGAGACGTCGATCGACGGCGCCAAGGGCATCCTCTTCAACATCACGGCGGGCAAGGACATCACCCTGATGGAAGTCCAGAAGGCCGCCGAGATCGTGCGGTCAGCCGCCGACCCTAACGCCAACATCATCTTCGGCGTCGTCCGCGACGACACGATGCAGGGCGAGATCAAGATCACCGTTATCGCCACCGGCTTCGCCGGCAAGACCCACACCGAGGCCAAGCAGGAGCAGGGCCGCAAACCCATCCTCGAGCGGCCGGAGTTCGGCGCCGAGGAGCTGGGCGACATCAACATCCCGGCGTTTCTCCGGAACCGAATGTAGGAATACTGGATTCAACTGTGCGCTGCCCGTATTGCGGCCATCACGATCTAAAGGTCGTCGACTCGCGCGACTCCGAGGTGGGGGAGGCGATTCGACGCCGCCGTGAGTGCCTGCAGTGTGGGCAGCGCTTTACCACTTACGAGCGCATCGAAACGGTGCCCTTCTTCGTCACCAAGAAGGACGGGCGCCGCGAGGACTTCGACCCCCAGAAGCTCTTCAACGGCCTGAAGAAAGCCACCGAAAAGCGCGACATCTCCCCGGAGCGCCTGCGCGCCATCGTCGACGACATCGAGGCCGAGCTCCGCCGCTCCGGCCGCGTGGAGATCCCCAGCGGCGAAATCGGCGAGATGGTCATGGAGCGCCTGCGCGACCTGGACGAGGTCGCCTACATCCGCTTCGCCTCGGTTTACCGGGAATTTATGGACCTCCAGCAGGTCAAGCGAGAGATCGAACAGGTACTGAGCTCGCGCCGCCC
>VBFW01000295.1 GCA_005880525.1 Chloroflexota bacterium
GTAGCGCCGCACGCCATCCGCAATGTCGGCGGTGACATGGAACGCCGCTGTTGACGCGGGCCAGTAGCCGGAGCACTCCTCGCCGTGGATGGTGCGCCACGGAAACGCCGCACCCTCGAGGCCGAGGTCCCGTGCGCGGCGCCGTGCCTGGTCCAGGATCTGAAACCGCCAGCGCAGGATGTCGGCGGCCGCCTCCGGGACCGAGTACGTCAGCAGCGGCAGCACGAATGTCTCCGTGTCCCAGAAGGAGTGACCGTCGTAACCCGGCCCGGTCAGCCCCTTGGCCGGGATCGCGCGCTGCTCGGCCCGCGCCGAGGACTGCAGGACATGGAACATTGCGAACCGGATCCCCTGCTGCACCTGGGGATCGCCGTCGAGCTCCACATCCGCCCGGCCCCAGAACTCTTTGAGGTACTCGCGCTGCCCCGCCGCCAGCCCGTCCCAGCCGTGGGCGAGTGCCGTCGCCAGCCCGCCGCCGACCTGCGCGCGCAGCGCGGGCGCCGAGCGCAGGCTCGACCATGCGTAGGCGACGAACTTGACGACGCGCAGCGGGCGGCCCGGCCGTAGCTGCGAGGTGATCGTCAGGCGCGCGTGGTCCTCGCCCGTCTCCATCGCCTCGTGGGTGCCACGGGGTCCACGCACCTGGTGATCCATGGCGGCAGCCATGCGCAGCTTGGACACCCGGGTCGAGTGCACCAGCACCGCGCGCAGCTTCTCCTGGCCGTGGTACCCCGGCACCAACGGCGACTCCAGGCTCTGCGCGGCGCGCGGGTCCTCGCGCTTGACCGCCGTGTCCGGCGGCTCGTTGGCGATCAGCTCCGACTGCAGCACGATGTCCGCCGGCCCGTCGACCGGCTCGACCTCGTATTCGACGGCGGCCAGCGCCCGGTGCACCAGCGAGACCAGGCGCCGGCTGCGCACGCGCACCGTCCGGTGAGCGGGCGACTCCCACAGCACGGTTCGCTCCAGCACGCCAGTGCGCAGGTCGAGCACTCGCTCGTGCGACAGCACCTTGCCGTACCGCATGTCGAATGGCTCGTCGTCGACCAGCAGCCGGATGATCTTGCCGTTGGTCACGTTGACGATCGACTGCCCCGCCTCGGAGTAACCGTAAGCAGTCTCGGCGTAGGGGAGAGGCACCGCCTCGTAGAAGGCGTTGAGGTATGAACCCGAGATCACGTGAGGCTCGCCCTCGTCGAGGTTTGCCCGCCAGCCGATGTGCCCGTTGGACAGGGCGAAGATGGACTCGGTCTGGCCCAGGAGGTCGAGCTCCAGGCGCGTCTCGTGGATGGTCCACGGCTCGCAGTCGAAGCAGTCGTTGGTGATCATTGGCGGGGCTGCATCAGCTCGGCGAGGTCAGTGACGACGACGTCGGCGCCGTGCTGTCGCAAGGCATCCGCCTGTCCAACCCGGTCGACTCCAACCACGAGGCCGAACCGGCCGGCGCGCCCGGCCTCGACGCCGGCCAGCGCATCCTCGTAAACCGCGGCGGCGTCAGGCGCGACGCCAAGCATCCGTCCGGCCTCGATGTATGTGTCCGGCGCCGGCTTGCCGGCAAGGTGCCGCTCGGCAATGACGTTGCCGTCCACCTGCGCGTCGAAGTCGCCGTCCAGGCCGGCGGCCTTGAGGACCTGGGTGCAGTGCTTGCTGGACGTGACGACCGCGAGCCGCAGTCCCGCCTTCCTTGCAGCCTTCAGATAGCGGACCGAGCCTTCATACGCGCGCACGCCGTCCCGATGAATGATCTGGGTGAAGACCTCGTCCTTGCGGGCCGCGATCTGGTCGACGACCTCGGACGATGCGTCGATATGGCGGGCCGACAGGAACGAGCGCGCGCCGTCGACCCTCGGCTTGCCATCGACATAGGCGTCGTAATCGGCGACCGCGTCAAAGGGAATCCCGCGCTCCTCGAAGACCTGCTTCCAGGCCCGAGCGTGCTGTTCCGCAGTCCGGGTCAGCACGCCGTCCAGGTCGAAGAGGCAGGCGGTCACTGTGGGGGGCAACCCGAGGCTCGCGGCGGCCATTTCGGTCTGGCGTGCCATCAATAGAGAACGCCCAGCCCGCTATTTGGCGGCCGTCACATGCTGCAGCACGAGATCCATCCCGCGTTCGAGCTCCTCGTCGGTGACGCACCAATGAGGTGACAGCCGCACCCGCCCCGGGCGCCAGTCGACGATCACCCCGTCGGCGAGGAGGCCCGCCTCGGCCTCCTCGGGATGGTCGCACTCGAGCGTGACGATCCCGCAGCGCCGCGCGCGCTCGTGTGGCGTGAAGGTCCGCACATCGGCCTCGTCGCAGCGCTCGAGGATGTAGCCGGTCAGGTCGCGCAGCCGCTCCTGGATGCTCTCGACTCCCACGCTCAGCACGAGCTCGAGGCCGGCCAGGGCGGCGTAGTGGGAGGGGACGGCCCATGTGCCTGTCTCCAGCCGGCGCCCGTCGCTGGCGAACGTGAGCTCCTGCAGCGTGAACGAGAACGGCTCCTGCGTCGCGAACCAGCCGGTGCCCTGCGGCTCGATGCGCGGCAGCAGCTCCGGCCGGACGCTCATGAAGGCCGTCCCCGGTCCTCCGCTAAGCCACTTCAGCGAGCCGCCCACGTACGCGTCGCAGCCGATCTCGCCGACATCGACGGGCACGCATCCGACCGTCTGGTAGCCGTCGATCACGCACAGCGCGCCGGCGGCGTGGGCGGTCGCGGCGATCGCGCGTACGTCCTGCAGGTAGCCCGTCGTGAAGAAGAGGTGGGTGGTCACCACGAGGGCGGTGCGGCTGTCGATCCGCTCGGCGAAGGCCTCCGGCGGGATCGTCATCCCGTCCTCGCTCGGCACGAACTCAACCTCGAACTGCGGCCGCGAGAGCCACTGGTGGCCGATCGTGGGGAAGTCCAGGGCGCCGATCAGGACCTTGTCACGGCCGGGCGGCAGGGGCAGGCCGGAAGCCAGCGTGCCCAGGGCAACCGACACGGAGGGGGCGATGGCGGTGCTGCCGGCCGGGGCGTGGAGGAGCTCGGCGACCCTGCTCCGGAGCCGGTCCAGCACGGGCAGCCAGTCGGAGTACCAGGCCGGCGTGCCCTTCTCCAGCCAGGCCCTGGCGTAGGCCTCCAGGGCGGCCTTGCCGGCGAGCGGGAGGGGGCCGA
>VBFW01000296.1 GCA_005880525.1 Chloroflexota bacterium
GAGCCTTCGTTGTAGATCGTCACGGCGGTGGTGCCCGAGCCGATGTCCACCAGGCAGACGCCCAGCTCGACCTCCTGCTGCGTGAGCACGCCCTCGCCCGCGGCGAGGCCGGTGCACACCACGTCCTCGACGTCGAAGCCCGCGCCGTGCACGCACTTGATGACGTTCTGGAGCGCGGTCTGTGCGCCGGTGACGATGTTGGTCTCGACCTCGAGGCGCTGCCCGGTCATGCCCACCGCGTCGCGCACGCCCTCCTGCCCGTCGACCGTGTAGCCCCGCGGGATGACGTGGATGACCTGGCGGTCGGACGCGATGCTCACAGCCCGCGATCCTTCGACGACGCGCTGCACGTCGTCCTCGCCGATCTCACGGTCGGAGCGCGCGACGGCGACGACGCCAGTCGAGTTCTGCGACCAGATGTGAGTGCCGCCCAGCGAGACCACCACTGACTCGATGCGCTGGCCGGCCATGCGCTCGGCTGACACGGCGGCGAGCTGGATGGCCGCGATCGTTTTGTCGAGGTTGACGACCACGCCCTTGCGCAGCCCGTCGCAGCGCGCTTCGCCCACGCCGATGACGCTGACTGCTCCTCCGACGTCATCCGACTCGGCGATGATCACGGCGACCCGGCTTGTGCCCAGGTCGAGACCGACGGTTTTCTTCCGCCTCGACAAGACTGTGCTGCGATGCCTCCTGGAACGTTGGGATAACGACGGCGGGTTGACGGGGATTATAGAGGCTGACGGGGTCTCATGGACCAGATTTTGTGGGTCGCTGGTGGGCCGAGGCCAGCGCTAGTGTCTGGCTCACAGCGCCGCTATCAGAGATAGTGTCGACGGATCGCCCCCAGATTGTTGAAGATCCGCACCCCAAAAGCGACTATCGCCGCGATACTGAGATCGACGCCAAGCTTGTCACCGAAGAAGGTCAGGCCGGCAGCAAGGGCCATGTTGGTGACCAGGCCGCTGAAGAAGACGCGCGGCTCGAACGAGCCGGCGATGTAGGCCTTGAAGGCCCCGAAGATCGAGTCGAGCGCGGCCAGCAAAGAGATGGCGGTGTAGCGCGCGTATGTGATCGGGATGGTGACCGGCGACAGGATGCCGAGCAGCGCGCCGAGGAGCGCGAACAGGATCGCGATGACGATTACTTGCATGCGGGTGCGGGTGTAGGTGCGGGCGTCGACTTCGCGCCCGGTGATGGACTCGGGGGCACGGGCTCCTTCGACTTGAATGCGGCCGCAGGCTCGGACGCGTTCATCACGTTGATGTAGTCAAGGTCCGTCGAGTTGTAGTTCACGCTGCCCGCGATCGCTTTCAAGGCTGCCAGTTTGTCACGAAGCGACGCGAACTCTTCGGGGGTCAGCACGCGTCCGAAGTAAGCCTTCCAACCGCGCGCAGTGACCATGGTCAGGGCGCCGCATGAGTCGACGATGAACATCGACACCTGCTGCCCGATGAGGCCGGGCAGTCCGCGCTGGATGTTGACGAGCGCGACGAGCAGCTGCGGGTCGAGCGGGCGGTCGCCGACCTTCGGATCGCGGCCGCTCGGACCCTGGATGTTGACGAGCAATCCCGCATTCGGCGCCGGACCGAGCAGCACCGCCTGGTCGGACATGAGGAACAGGGCGCCCGTCGCTCCGCCGTGATAGACGGCGACCGGCTGCCACTCGCTGATGTCGATGCGCACCGTGCCGTTGAGCATCGGCTGGACCGACGCGGTGCGAATCCAGGTCTGGCCGAGCAGCTTCTGCTGCTCCGCGGCCGGGTCGACGCCGAGGATCGAGCCTGCCTGGTCGAGACCCGCGGCTTTCATCACCTGCGCGATGGTCATGTGGTTCGCGCCGTGGACCTCGACGTTGCGGATGGCGGTCGCGGGTCCGAGCAGCAGCCACAGGAGGACCGCGGCCTCGAACACGGCGACGGCCCCGGCAGCGGCGCGGCGGAGCCAGTGCACGTCCGGCTCCTGCAGAGCCTTCTCGGAGCGCGACCACAGCTGGCCCTTCAGCGGCTCGCTGTTGTCGATGCTGCGGCGCCAGTCGAAGCGCGGGAACGTGGAGCGGCGGCGTCGCATCTTCATC
>VBFW01000280.1 GCA_005880525.1 Chloroflexota bacterium
GGAGTCCGGGGTCGCGGGCATCGCGGTGCACACCGGCGCTCGCGTCATGAGCCTCGCAGGCGCGGACGAGGTGCTGATCACGAGCACGGTCCGCGACCTGGTCGCCGGGTCGGGGCTGTCTTTCTCGGACCGCGGGGTGCACGAGCTCAAGGGCGTGCCCGGCAGCTGGCGGATACTCCGCGCCGAACCGGACGCCATGTGAGCTCGCGAGGCGCGCACGGCGATGAGCTCGCCGAGCAGGAACACCTTTTGCGTAGCGTCACCTACCTGCGCGATCTGGGCAAGGTCGACATCGCGCGCCTGATCGGCGCCAGCGAGGACGTGCACTTCGCGCCCGACACCGTCATCGTGCGGGAAGGCGAGACGGCCGACTCGCTCTATCTGCTGGCGCGGGGCGAGGTCGAGCTGAGCGTCAGCGTCGACGGCGTCGAACGAACGCTTCGGAGGATCGCCGCACCGGCCACGTTCGGCGAGTTCGGGCTGCTCCTCGCGCAGCGCACGGCCACCGTGCGCTCAGTGACCGAAGTCCAATGCTGGCGCATCCCCCGCGACCGCTTCGAGCGCCTGCTCGGCGAGCGACCCGGACTTGGCCTGGCTATGGCGCGGGCGATGGCGGGCACGATCGACAGGCGGGACCGAGAGCGTATCGGTGCTCCGCTGCCTGAGCCGTCGGTAGCCCGTTCGATGTCGCCGCCGGCGCCGCACCACTCGCGCATGGCACGCGCAGCCTCGATTGCCATCGCGATCGCGGCTCCGGCGGCGCTCTGGTTCGTCGCCCCTCCGACGGGCTTGAGCGTGACGGGATGGCACATCGCCCTCATCCTTGTCGGCGGCGCGATTGCCTGGCTGCTCGAGCCGGTTCCCGACTTTGCCGTCGCGTTGGCCGTGGCCGCGGCCTGGGGAGCGACCGGTGTGGCGTCGCCCGCGCACGCATTCGGCGGATTCGCGACCTCGGCGTGGGTGGTGGTGGTGGCGGCCCTTGCGCTCACCGCCTCGATGGCGGCGTCCGGCCTGTTGTTTCGCGGTGCCTTGATGTTCATGCGCCTGTTTCCGCCAACGCATCGGGGACAGGTTGCGGCGCTCGTGCTGGGCGGCGCAGTGGTGACGCCACTCGTGCCCGCGGTATTCGGGCGCATAGCGACCATGGCCCCCATCGCCCGCGAGATCTCGCAGACGCTTGGCCACACCCGCCAGAGCCGTGCAAGCGCGGCGATAGCGTTTGCAGGGGTGCTCGGCAATACCATGCTGGGTCCGATCTTCCTTAGCGGGATCGTGACCAACTTCTTGATCATCGGCCTGCTGCCACGGGACGAGGCGCTGCGCTTCGGGTGGCTCGGCTGGCTGACCGCTGCAGCGGCGTCATCGGGCTTATCGCCATCCTGGTCGCGGTCGCCGGTGGGGCGCTCGACCGTCAGAGCTTTCGCATGGGAATCGATTGGGCCACTGTGGTTCTGTTCGGCGTGCTGGTCGGGTCGGGCGCCGTGCTGCACTCGGGCGGGGTGGATCGCTGGATCGCCGGCATGATCACGTCGATCACCGGCTCGACAGGGAATCCGGTCCTTGCCATCGCAACCGTGGCCGTCCTCGGCGTCGGCTTGCGTCTCATCCTGCCGATGGTTCCTGCCGGCTTTCTTCTCATAGTGACGCTGGTGCCGGCTGCGCCTCAGCTGGGCCTGAGCGGCTGGGCGGTGGGTTTCGTCTGCTCGGTGGTCGCGTTCACCTGGCTCCTGCCGCGCCAGTACGAGGTCCTGCGGATGGTGCGCGAGGCCACCGATGGAGAGCTGTTCACCGACCGCCAGGCGGTGCTGGTGGGCGCGGCGATGACGATCGTCGCGTTGATCGCGATCGCGGTCAGCATTCCGTACTGGCGCGCGATCGGCGTCCTCTAGCCGGGAGAAGGAGAGTACTCAACCCTCTCTTCTCTCAACATACATCTCACCGGGGGGCTTGCGGCAAGACCCGGGTCGTGCGGCAGAGTTTCCGGCTGAAACCAGAACCTACGAACTGCGGGGGTGGTGTATGGCCGAGCACGCGGTGGTGGTGGCGGGCGGTGGCCCAACGGGGCTCATGTTGGCGGGCGAGCTGGCGCTGGCCGGCGTCGATGTCGCCATCGTCGAGCGGCGAGCCAGCCAGGATCTCACCGGCACGCGCTCGCGCGGTCTGCATTCACGCACCATCGAGGTTCTCGATCAGCGCGGCATCGCCGAGCGGTTCCTATCGGAGGGGCAGGTGGCGCAGGTCGCGGGATTCGCCGGCACCCGATTCGACATCAGCGGCTTTCCCACCCGGCACCCCTACGGGCTGGCGCTGTTGCAGCACAGGTTCGAGCGCATCCTGGCCGGCTGGGTCGGCGAGCTTGGGGTGCCGATCCATCGCGAACGGGACGTGACAGGGTTCGTGCAGGACGCCACTGGCGTCGACGTGCAGCTGTCCGGCCGTGCGGCCCTGCGGGCGCGCTACCTCGTCGGGTGCGATGGCGGGCGCAGCGTGGTCCGCAAGGTGGCCGGCATCGACTTCCCCGGATGGGAGCCGACGACGAGCACCCTGATCGCCGAAGTCCAGCTGGCCAAGGAGCCGAAATGGGGCGTCCACGACAACGCCCTTGGCCGCCACGCCTTCAGCAAGTTGGAGGACGGTGGTGGGCTCGTAGGCGTGCTGGTAACCGAACGGGACGTTGAACACACGGGTGAGCCCACCCTGAGCGATCTGAGTGAGGCGCTCATCGCCGTCTGGGGTACCGACTACGGGGTCCACAATCCAGCTTCGATCGCCCGCTTCACTGACATGGCGCGGCAGGCCGCCGCCTACCGCGTCGGGCGCGTCATGCTCGCCGGTGACGCAGCACACGTCCATTACCCGGTGGGTGGACAGGGCCTCAATACCGGGGTGCAGGATGCGGTGAACCTTGGGTGGAAGCTGGCCCAGGTAGTCAACGGGACATCACCAGACAGCCTCCTGGATACCTACCACGCCGAACGCCATCCGGTCGCTGCCCGCGTGCTCCGCAACACGGTCGCGCAGGTCTCACTTCTCCGCCCCAACGAATACATCAAGACACTGGGCGACATCATCGCCGAGCTCCTCACCCTGGAAGAGCCCCGCAGGCGCTTCGCGGCGATGACGTCCGGCCTTGACATCCACTACGACCTCGGTGAGGGACACCCGCTGCTCGGACGCCGCATGCCGGACCTCGACCTGGTCGCCGCCGATGGTCCCGTTCGGGTCTTCGCCCTGCTCCACGACGCCAAGCCGGTGCTACTCAATTTCGGCAAACCCGGCGAGCTCGACATCACTCAGTGGGCTGACCGCGTTCAGCGTTTGGACGCCAAGCATGCCGGCGACTGGGAGCTTCCTGACCTGGGCCCCGTCGCAGCCCCCGCCGCAGTGCTGATCAGACCCGATGGATACGTCGCATGGGTGGGGGAAGGCACCGACAACGGATTGCGCGATGCGCTGACCACCTGGTTCGGACCACCATGACGCAGAGCGACGCTCGGCCCCGTGAGCGCCGGGCTATTTACATTCGCGACTGGCCGACTTCGATCAGGTGCCCATCCGGGTCGCGGATGTAGGCGCGGATCTCGAAGCCATGGTCCTTGGGGTCGGTAAGGAACTTCGCACCTCTGGCTGTCCACTCCTTGTACGCCCACGCTATGTCAGCAACGCGCACGTTCATGAAGGCGCTTGCGTGGTCAGGGTTACTGGGAGTCGACAGCGTGACCGTCGGCTTGTCATCCGTCGGTCCGCCCCCGACGTTCAGGATCAACCACGTGTTGGCCACTCTCATGATTACCGGGTCTTTCTCGCGGACTACTTTGCCGTCGAATATCGAGCGATAGAACTCGCGTGATCGATCCTGATCCGATACCACAAGGAAGTTCGTGACGACAAAGCCTTCGGCCGGCGCAGGAAAGTCATCACGCTCCATGTTCATCCCTCACTGTTCGGTTGGCGTCCGCCTGAGTATGGCCGTCAGCCATACACCCTAGCGGCCGATGAAAACCGAGGGTGCGGGCGCAAGGCCCAGGAGTGGAGTTGTCCGACCGGTCGCAAGATCGACCGCGACGGCACCCAGGTCGGGGTAAAAGTCGATCTGACGGTTGATGAACAGCGCTCTTCCGTCCACCCGGAAAAACAGCCCGCCTCGAACGCTTCCGCCACGCTGCCTTGATGCTGAGGCGGTAGACGGGAGCGGTAGGACAGCGAGGATGCGGTGAGCGCCGCTGGCGTCCCAGAGCTCTATGCGATTCTCGAAGAGCACGCCGATCTCAGCCGTCCCAGGCCGCTTGCCTCGACCGTATACAGGCCGGGTCCGGCGTCCGAGCGAATCAGGGTGCCGGCCTCATCGATTACGTAGTAGCTCCTGGCACCACTGCTGGATGCCTGATACGCGGTAATCAGGTGCGACTGGCGGTCCCAACTGAGGGGCAACACGCTGGCGTTTTGCACGCGAACGATCTCCCGCTGCTGACCACCGGCCACATCGACCGCGCGGAGAGCCGTGTATGCGGGAGGTCCATCTGGTGCAACAGCTCCGGCCGTACCGTTCACAGCAATGACGATGCCGGTGCCATCGCCTGACCACGCGAGATACAGAGCCCCCTCATTCGCAGGGACAGCGAAAAGTGTGTGCGGCTTTGCGTTGGGCGCGATATCGATGAGGCGCAGCTCGCTGTTCGACCAGTACACCGCTTGCCTGCCATCCGGCGACGCATAGATACCTCCTGGGTTCTCAATGCCGAGCTCAAACGCGGGCTGTGGGTCGCTCTCCCGGCGCACCTTCAAACCCACTGGCCCGGGGATCGGGTAGTTGTCGTAGACCTTGTTGAGCACGAAGCCGAACGAGTCATCGAGGACCTTGGGGGCGGGGCTGGATGCGGTGCGGCTCGCCGACGCGCTGTTGGTGACCACCGTTGAGGGTGCGCTACCGCAGGCGCCCGCAACCACGAGCGCCAACAACGCCTGCCCGAGGCCCCTGGACAGTGCTCTCATTGACCGAATAACGCGGCCGAACAGGGTCCGTTACGAGTCGCCCGGCCCAGCCACGAGTTCGGTTGTGGGCTGCGTCATAAGTGATCCGGATTCCTGGCGTGACGCGTCATTGGCAGCCACGACGTATTCCGTAACGCCCCCGCTGCGCGCACGTTATCGGGTCATGAGAAGGCGAACGAGCGACGTTATTCGGTTCCTGATGGTCCTCATCATTGCCACAGCCTGCGGCAGCGCAAATCCCACGGTCGCGACCAAAACTCCTGTCTCGGCCGCCATCCTCGACGACCATTTCGGCTTCCTCGTCGGCAACGCCGTTCGCACCGAGAGCGACACCAAGCCGTTGTTCGTTCTACCCATTCCCGAAGACACCGCCGGCGTGGTCTCGCCGGATGGGCGGCGTCTGGCTTATGTGGGAAGCAACGACGTGCGCGTCATTGATATCGCGCCCAAGGCTCAGCCACGCACGCTCTTCACCGTCTCGGGAGAAGAGGGCGGTGCGTATCTCGCGTGGTCAAGCGACAGCACAGGGCTCGTCTTTGGCGTAACCGGTCCGCCATCTCCCGTTAACGAGGGTCCGCCCTCGTACACCAAGCTTCGCGTGATCGACGCTGCCGGCGGCACGGCCCGAGATGTCATCCGCATCCCCAATGCCAACGTGATCCCCCTCGCCTGGGATCGTCAGGCGCATCTCATCTCGGCCTACGAGTCCTTCGAGATCGGTGCGGGCGCCTATGACGTCGTCGGCGAGGACGGCACGCGCAAGGTCACCGCCGCTAGGCCCGGGCTCTACGTCCTCGCGGCAAGCCAGGACGGTAAGCATGTGTTTGGACACGGCGACCCCCAAAACGTCGTCCGCGTATGGCCACTCGAGTCGTACGAGCGCGGGCTGGATCTCCAGGCGACAAGCGACGAGCACATCGCCACGATCGCCTGGCGGCCGGGCACCGCAGAGGTCGGCGTCCTCTTCCACGGCGACCGGCTCGAACTCTGGGACGCCGGCGGCGCGCGCCGCACCGTAACCCTCCCAACAGCTCCACCCTCATCTGACAGATACGCCACGCTCGCGTTCCGGGTGGACGGCAAAGCTGTCGTGATCAGCCGCCAGTCCGGTGTCGAAGGCAGCACTGACACTTACGCAGTAGCGGTCGATCTTGCGAGCGGTCGGAGCGTTGCCATCCCGGTGGCCGGCAACGGACCGATTGCCGGCACCTCCGTCCGCATCGGCGCGTAGACACGTGCTCTAAATCCCCCGGGCTCCGCCCACAATCGAGGGGCTTGCCACAAGCTCGGGCGACCGTGCGAGACTGCGATCCATTGCCCAGTTTGTGAGCATCAGGAGGTACCCCCTCGCCTGACGACCGCCGTCCCCTAGCCGACTACTACTTCGTGCTCGGCGTCCCGCCGGACGCGACGGAGACTGAGTTGCACGCCGCCTGGCGGCGGCAGCTCAAGTACTGGCACCCTGACCGTGGCAACCACCCGGACGCGCTCGAGCACGCGAAGTTGATCAACCTGGCGCACGACGTTCTGACCAACAGCACCAAGCGCGCTGCCTACGACCGGCAGCGGGCAGCAGCCGGCTGGCGCCCCTCCGCGTCGGCCCCGTCATACAGCCGCCCGGTCCAGTGGAGAACCGTGAGCCGCGAGGGTCCGCCCGTCGCGCCGATGGGTTTCGACAGGCACGGTTTCGTCGCGCGCCTGGAGGAGATGATGAACCGAGGCCGGCTCATGATTGAGAAGCGCAAGGACCTCGCGTCGGCCTCGAAATGGGCGGCGCAGAGTCAGGCCTTGCTGCGAGACGAGCTGGGCGAGCATGCGTACACGAAGCGATTCGAAGAGGCCCTGAGCCTGCCACGGCCCGAAAGCCTGGTGGCGGCTTACGGAGTGCTCTGGGCCGCGTATGAGGATGCACTCAAGGGCGATCTCAAGCCGGCGGCAAAGGAAAAGCGCCC
>VBFW01000281.1 GCA_005880525.1 Chloroflexota bacterium
TACGTCTTCATGTACTCGTAGAACTCGACGTCGTTGGGGTCGCCCCACTCCTCGTACTCGTTGACGGTGAGCGGCAGCGAGGAGTCCAGCATCGTGGTCAGCGCGTCGACGAACGGCACCTGCGCGACGGCGCACGCGAAGAGCTCGGGCGCCTCGTTCATGACCGCGCCGATGAGCAGACCGCCGGCACTGCGCCCGCGGATCGCGAGGTGCTCGGGGCTCGTGTAGCCCTGGGCGATGAGCTCGCGCGCGCACGCCAGGAAGTCTCTGAATGTGTTCGCCTTGTTAAGGAACTTGCCGTCCTCGTACCACTCCCTCCCCATCTCGCCGCCGCCGCGCACATGCGCGATGGCGTAGACGAAGCCGCGGTCGAGAAGGCTGAGGCGGGCGGCGTCGAACATCGGGTCGCTGGGCATCTCATAAGCGCCGTAGCCATAAAGCAGGGCGGGATTCGAGCCGTCGCGCGGCACGCCCCGCCGGTGGACGATAGACATCGGCACCTTCACGCCGTCGTGCGACGTCGCCCACACCCGATCAGTGACGTAGTCGTCGCGGTTGTAGTCGCCGCCCACGGGCTGCACCTTCACGACTGTGCGCTCGCGGGTGTCCATGTTGTAGTCGAGAGCGGTCCAAGGCGCCGTGAGCGACGTGTAGAAAAAGCGCATGACCGCGGTGTCGTAGTCCGGGCTGGATCCGGCGAACGCGGTGTAGGCCTGGTCGGGCTGCTCCACCACGTGCAATTGCCCTGTCCGGCAGTCCAGTACCTCGAGTCTTTGCAGCCCGTCCGATCGCTGGCCGAGCACTACATGGTTGACATGCACGTCGGTGGCGTTGAGGCGAACACCATGACGCTCGGGCACGATCTCGGTCCACGAGTCTTTGCCGGGTGTGTCGAATGGCGCGCCGACCAGTCGGAAGTTGCGCGCGCCGTCGTTGGTGAGGATCACGAAGCGGTCGCCCTGGTGGTCGACCGAGTACTCGACGCCGGGCCGGCGCGGCTCGATCACCACCGGCTCGGCGTGCGGCTTGTCGGCGCGCAGGTAGCGGCACTCGCTCGTCATCTGGCTCGTGCTGCTGAGGATCACGAACTTCTCGCTCTTGGTCAGCTCGACGTTCAGCTCGAAGCGCTCGTCGTCCTCCTGCAGGACCAGGGCGTCGTCCTCCTCGGGCGTGCCGAGCACATGCCGCCACACCTGGTAAGGCCGCATCGCGCTGTCAGGCCGGACGTAGAAAAACGACTTGCTGTCGGCCGACCATGCGCCGCCGTAGTACACGCTTTCGATCACGTCATCCAGGTCCTCGCCCGAGCCGAGGTCGCGGAACCGGAGCTCGTGCAGCTCCTTGCCGCTGAAGTCGATGGCGTAGGCGAGCATGTTCTCGTCGGGGCTGCGCTCGACATAGCCCAGCTCGAAGTACTCGTGGCCGTCGGCCAGCGCGTTGCCGTCGAGCTCGACCTCCTCGGGGGCGTCCATTGAGCCGCGCCGGCGGCAGTGGATCTCGTAGTTGAGTCCCTCGACCGTCCGCGTGTAGTGCCAGTAGCCCTTGAAAAACGAAGGGGCAGAGGTGTCGGACTGCTTGATGCGACTGGTGATCTCCCGGTAGATCCGCTCCTGGAGGGGCCGCGTGCCCGCCATCACCGAGTCGGCGTACGCGTTCTCGTCGTCCAGGTAGGCGATGACTTCCGGGTTGGCTCTCTGTCGTAGCCAGAAGTACGGGTCGATCCGGCGATCCCCGTGTGCTTCGAGCACAGCCGGGCGGCGGGCCGCCAGGGGCGGCAGGAGCGGAGATACCGGCTCGGCCATCGCCTCATGCTGCCAGGTCGAAGCGGCTTCCACTCGAGCTACCCCCTCTTTTTTGGGCGATTCCGGCTAAGAGAGGAACCCCCGGGCCAGGCCCTTTACTGGGGGAGTTTTACCGGCCACTCAGGCTTGCCCGCCGGCCTACATCCAGCGCTGACGGTTGCGGTAGATCTCTACGACCGGACCGCGGCGATGCCGCTTTCGATATTCGCGAAACCGAGCCAGGAGGCGCAGGTAGCGGCGATCCGACGACTGCAGCCTGCGATGCGGAATCTCGAGCAGATACTTCTCGACCTTCCAGATGTTCGTGACGGCCAGGCGCCAGTCGTACCTGCCGAGGGCCCGCAGATCTACCAGCTGGTAGCCGGTGATGCGGCCGGTTAGGTCCACGTATGGATCGAAGTAGCTCCACACCAGGTCGCGAATGCCGCGGAACACCGGTTTGCGGCCGTGCAGGCCCGCATCCCGGGACCGGGCCACCGCCCCCCACCGACCTCCGCGGCGAAACACGAAGATCACGTGATCGACCCCATCTTTGGACTCGAAGCTGACCACCAGCGGGGGGTAGCCGTGCTGCTCCAGGATCACGGCAGCGACGAGCGCCGCCTCCAGACAGTGCGCGGTCTTGAGGCGCACGACCTGGCGAAAGGATCGGAGGGTGTCCCCGTGCAGCTCCCAGTTGTAGGGCAGCCTGCGCAGGAACTGCTGGACCTGCTCAGGGGTGCGGTGTCGCTGGATGATTCGCCGCTCTTCGCGCGTGAAGACGTCCGGCGCCTCTGGCGGCTGAGTCATGGGCCGACTATTTTGCAAAATTCGCCCGGCCAGGTTGCCTAGCGACCGGCCGAGCGGAACCAGGACCAAAGGCCGACAATCCACGCCACTACGACCAGCCTGCTCAAGCCGTGTTCATCGGTCATCTCATCGCTGTGACACCGCGCCAGGCGCGCTTTCTGGGCTGGCTCGGGTTCGGGATCACTGTGGTGTGCGTCCCGATCACGGCGTGGATGCTGAGTCAGCACCTGAGGGGGTTCCTGCCGGGGGCAGCCATCTGGAGCACCGTGGTGGCTTTCGCGGGTGCGCTTGCGTTTTCGGTCGTCGGGGCCCTGATCGTGGCCCAGCATCCCCGGCATGCGATCGGCTGGACCTTCTCGCTTTCGGGGCTGGCCACCGCCGGCGCCGTCGTTCTCGCGGCCTACGGGGAGCTGTCCCTCGCACCCGGCTGGTCGTTGCCCGCGGGCGGTCTTGCTCAGGACGTCTCCCACGTACTGATCCAGAGCGGCATCTTCCTGCCTCTGAC
>VBFW01000282.1 GCA_005880525.1 Chloroflexota bacterium
GCGACAGGTCGCTCACCGCGTTGGAGCCGCCCGCGAATCCCTTGCTGACGTGCTCCAGCGTGATCATCGATGCAAGGGTCGCAATAAGGCCGGGTTCATCCCGGCCGTCTCCAAGACGTCCAACTACGAGGCGCCTCCCAATCGTTGCGTGGTCTCCCCGGGAGGGGGTTCCGCGGGGGAGGGCCGCAGCCCTTTCCCGCGCTCATTTACGGTAGTTGAATGGCGACGGGGCTATTCCTGCAGGCCGAGGAGCAGCCCTGGATCCTGTGGGACTGGCTCTTTACTCATTTGTCGCGATTCACGGACGCGATGCAGCAGCACGTCGAGCTGACCTTCATCGCAGTGGCGATCGCGCTGGTGATCTCAATCCCACTCGGAGTGGGAGCTCATCGATGGCGCTCGGTGCGCAACCCGGCCTACGTGGTTTTCGGCATCTTCTACACGATCCCCTCGATCGCCCTGTTCGCTCTGCTCATCCCGTACACGGGATTGAGCATCACGACGGCCGAGATCGGCCTCGTCGGTTACTCGGTCCTGATCATCCTGCGCAATGTGGTGGTCGGCCTCGACTCGGTGCCACCAGACGTCATCGACGCCGCCAACGGGATGGGCTACCGCCCGATGGCGCGCCTGATGAGGGTCGAGCTTCCGCTCGCGCTCCCTGCCATCTTCGCGGGCGTGAGGATCGCTACCGTCACAACGATTGGCCTGGTGACCATCACCGCGGTGATTGGGCTTGGCGGTCTCGGTCAGCTCATCCTGCAGGGGCTCGTCGACGATTTCCGAACGCCGCTCGTGGTCGCGACGGCGCTGTCCGTCGCGCTCGCACTCGTGGCCGACCTGTTGCTGGCGGGTATGCAGCGCCTGGCCGTCCCGTGGTCGCGGGGCGCCTGACATGGCCGCTATCGAGAGCCTCTTCAAATGGTTCGCGGCTCCATCGCACTGGAGTGGACCCGATGGCATCCCTACACGGCTGCTGGAGCACATCCAGATCTCCGCCGAGGCGGTGGCCATTGGGGCCGTGATCGCCCTGCCGATCGGCATCGTGCTCGGTCACTACGGCCGCCTGGGCAACCTCGCGATCAACGTGTCGAACGTGGGCCGCGCGCTGCCGTCGTTTGGGATCCTGGTGATCGCGTTCCAGATCTTTGGCCTGGGCGATTTGCCGATCATCCTGTCACTGACCGCGCTTGCCATCCCGCCGATGGTCACCAACAGCTATGTGGGCCTCAGCGAGGTGGACCCTGACATCAAGGATGCCGCACGCGGTATGGGCTACCGCGAGCTGGCCCAGCTGTTGCGAGTGGAGCTGCCGCTCGCGGTCCCACTGGTGATGGCCGGCATTCGCACCTCCGCGGTACAGGTCGTGGCTACGGCGACCCTGGCGGCGCTGATCGCCGGGGGCGGTTTCGGCCGCTACATCATCGACGGGCTGGCGCAGTACGACTACACCAAGCTCTTCGCCGGTGCCGTGCTTGTTGCGTTCCTGGCGCTGGCGACTGAGCTCTCGCTAGCGGGCCTGGAACGGCTGCTAACCCCTCGCGGTATTCGACTGGTGAAGGTGAACGCGACGCGCCGGGCAACCACGTTCAAGACGGCCTGACGCGCTCCGGGAACGGGGCAGCAGGGCACCGTTCATGGAAGAATCAGGGTTCTTCGACTGTTGCATCCGACAAACTGGGCGGAAGGAGAGGCTTGGGATGAATCACAAACCGTATTCGGGGCGCTTGCTCGCAGGGTTGGCCGCCATCGTGTTCGCGGCAGTGGCCTGCGGCAGCACGAGCGCGCCGGCCGCGACCTCCAAAGGCAACATCACGATCGCCGGCTTCGCCTTCTCGGAAGGCAGCGTGCTGGCGGAGCTGTACGGGCAAGCCCTGCAGCATGACGGCTACAAGGTGACCTTCAAGCTGAACCTCGGCTCCCGCGAGGTTGTTGCGCCTGCCATCCAGTCCGGGCAGGTCGACGTCTACATCGGCTACGCCGCCACCGACCTCGAGTACTACAACAAGGGAGCGGGTGAGGCCACGGGGGACCCTGACGCGACCACATCCAAGCTGAACTCGCACCTGCAGTCGCTTGGCCTGGTGGCGCTGAAGCCGTCGGCCGCGGTGGACCAGAACGCGTTCGCGGTCACCAAGGCCACCCAGCAGAAGTACAGCCTGGCCAAGCTTTCAGACCTCCAGCCGGTTGCGGGCCAGCTCGTCCTGGGCGCCGGTCCCGAGTGTCCGACGCGGCCTTACTGCCTGCCGGGCCTGATGTCGTCATACGGCCTGCACTTCAAGTCCTTCAAAGCCCTGGACACCGACGGGTCGTTGACCCGCGCTGCGTTCAAGAACGGCTCGATCGACGTCGGCCTTGTATTCAGCAGCGACGGCGACCTCAACTCCCTCGGGCTGGTCGTTTTGCAGGACGACAAGCACCTGGAGGCTGCAGACAACGTTGTGCCCATCCTGCGGTCGGCGGTGGCGAACGACGAGGCGAAGAAGGTGCTGAACGGAATCAGCGCCAAGCTGACGACGTCGGACCTCGTCACGCTCAACTCGCAGGTGCAGATCCAGCACCAGGACCCGGACGCCGTGGCCAAGGCCTGGCTCGAGCAGCATAACTACGGTTCGTAACTAGGGCAGCCTGTTGATCCAGGCGGCCGTCGAGTACTTGTCGCGGACGAGCTGATCCGCGGCATCGAGCTCGGCTGCCGTCAGGCTGCTGTCGGCGGCGCCGAACTCGTCACGGAATGACCGCTCCATGTGCGCAGCTGTCTCCGCGCAGCTGAGCGACGTGAACCACGCAAGTGGTGACACCTTCTTCACCGCCCTGCGCACCCCGCGCTCGGTCAGCCGGTCGCGACCCAGGCGGATCAGCTTATCCACGATCG
>VBFW01000283.1 GCA_005880525.1 Chloroflexota bacterium
GGCCGCCTCACGCGATCAACCTGCACTTCGGAGGCGATTCACTGGCGCTGTTCCGGCATGACGCCGAGACGAGGAACGTTCGATTCCTGGTCCATCATTCGACCGAGATGGCGCTCGACCTGGACGAGCCTGACGATCTCGAACGCTTGCGGCGCGCCGTGTGAGGCGCCTGGAGGTCCTCGCCGTCGAGGGCCTGCCCGAGGTTCATCCGGGCGACGACCTGGCGCAGCTGATCGCATCCCACGCATCGCTCGTCGATGGCGACGTGGTGGTGGTCGCGCAGAAAGTCGTGTCCAAGGCAGAGGGACGCTTTCGCCGCCTGTCTGAGGTGACGGCGAGCGCCGAGGCTGAACGCATCGCTCCGCTCCTGATCGCGGCGCCCGACCCGCGCTTCGTGCAGATCGTGCTCGACGAGAGCGTGCGAGTCGTGCGCTCAGAGCGGATCCTCATCACGGAGACGCGCCACGGGTTCGTGTCGGCCAATGGCGGGGTGGATCATTCCAACGTTCCCGGCGATGACGTGGTGACGCTGCTGCCGGAAGACCCTGACGCGAGCGCGCGGCGCCTCTGCGAGCGGCTGCGGGAGCTGGCCGGCGTCAACGTCGGAGTGGTCATCTCCGACACGTTCGGGCGGCCGTGGCGGTTGGGGATCGTCAACGTTGCGCTCGGCCTGGCCGGGGTGCCGGCGGTCCGTGACCTGCGCGGAACGTTTGACGACGCGGGCAAGAGCCTTCATGCCACCGTGCTCGCGGTCGCGGATGACCTCGCCGCAGCGGCCGGCCTGGTGATGGGCAAGACCAATCGCGCGCCTGTGGTTGTGGTCCGCGGGTTCGATGGGGTGGGTGAGACCGGCGCGGGCCGTGACGTGGTGCGACCCGCGGGCGAGGATCTGTTCCGTTGAAGGTAGTCGTCATCGCGGGCGGCACCGGCGGAGCGAAGCTGGCCGCGGGCTTCGATGCGGTGCTTCCCTGCGGCGATCTCACGGTGATCGCCAACACCGCCGACGATGACGAGTTCTGGGGGCTCCTGGTCTCCCCGGACGTCGACGCGGTCATCTACCGCCTGGCCGGCGTGTTCAACGAGGCCGCTGGCTACGGTCAGAGGGACGAGACGTTCCACGCTCTCGACGCGCTGCGCGCGATGGGCGAGCAAACCTGGTTTCGAATCGGGGACAGAGACCTCGCCACGCACGTGCTGCGCGCGGAGATGCTTCGCCGCGGCGCGACCCTCACCGAGGCCTCGCTCGAGCTGTGCCGCAGGTTCAGCCTGAAGTCTCGCGTGGTGCCGATGTCGGACGATCCGGTCAGGACGCGTTTCATCACCGACCGAGGCACGCTGTCGCTGCAGGAGTACTTCGTGCGCGAACGTCTCGAGCCCGCGCTACGTGCCATCGATTTCGACGGGCTCGAGGCCGCGCGACTGTCCCCAGCGGCGAGCGCAGCGCTGCATGAGGCCGAGCTCGTGGTCATCGGTCCCTCCAACCCGCTGATCTCCATCGATCCGGTGCTCGCGGTCATCGGCGATCGCATGCGTCCCGAGGTGACGGTGGCTGTGAGCCCCATCATCGGCGGCCGCGCGCTGAAAGGGCCGACGGTGGAGATGATGCGAGCTATGGATCTCGACCCATCGCCGGTCGAGGTTGCGCGCCGCTATCGCGATCACTGCTCAGGATTTGTCATCGACGCGCGGGACTCGCAGCTGCGAGAGCAGATCGAGAAGATGGACTACCGAGTGCTCGAGTGCGACACCGTGATGGGTGACGGGGGCGCGCGGCTCGCGCGTCAGATACTGGGGTGGTCTACGTGACCTTGGAGTTGGCCACCATGACGAGCACGCCGATCAGCACCATGACGAGGCCCACCACCAGCACCGCGTACTGAGCGATCGCCATCAGGTTGCCGGCCGGACGCTTGGCCTGCGGCTCGTCGGCCCCGTCGCCCGGCGCCTCGCCCGATGCGAGCTGCCAGGAGGAGGGGTCCTCTCCCTTTTTCTTCTTGCCGTCCGACCTGGCGGCTACCGACGAATCCTTGTCGGTGCTGACGACCGCCCACGAACCGGCGGCCGTGGCCGACGCGGAAGACGCTGCGGGCTCGAGCGGGGCGACTGGCTCTGTCGCGGGCGCCGGAGCGGGCGTCCAGGCGGGCTCGCTCGGTGCCCTGGGGGAGGGCTCCGGGGCGGGCCGGAAAGGTTCCGGCGCCGGTGGCGACCACGCCGGCTCGGCCGGGGCGGCCTGCGCAGGCGGATAATCGAAGCTTGGCGCCTGGGCCGGGGTGCTGGTCGTCTCCCAGGGCGTCGGGGCGGCAGGTGCCGCAGGCTCGACGCGGGTGGGAGGAGGCGGGGCCATCGGCGGCGCCTGGTAGGCGGGCGCATCGTAGGTGACGGTCTGCTGCGCCTGCGTCTCCGCGAAGGGTGACATCGTGTCGGCGGCGGTCTGGGTCGCCTGGCGGTCGGAGTGCCGGCCGGCCGCCAGGGTGCGCTGCCGCGCAGCACGCACCTTGTGCTCGATCTGCGAGCGCCGCGCCGAGTACATGGAGCGCTTCTCGACGGACTTTCTGCGAAGCACGAAAAAGACCGCGACGATGCCGACAAGGGCGACCATAGGCCCCGCGATCAGGTACGCCATAGGCGCCGATTATCCGGGATCGGCGCGTGATCTGTTCCCCGAGCAAGGAGGGAAGCGCTGCCGGCCGGATCGACGACGAGCTCGTGGTTCGGGTCGCGCGCAAAGAGGTGAAGCGGCGCGAGGAGGCAATCGGGGTCTATCGCAAAGCAGGTCGCGAGGAATCGGCCCGTCGCGAGGAAGCCGAGATGGAGGTCCTTCGTTCGCTCCTGCCCGCGTCAATCAGCGAGCAGCAGATCGAAGATGAGGTGCGGCAAGTGATCGCGGAGGTCAAGCCTGAGGGACCGAAAGGATTCGGCATGGTCATGAAGGCTGCCACCGCGCGTCTGGCCGGCCGCGCCGACGGCAACGACATCGCGAAGGTCACCCGCAGGCTGCTTGGCATCTGATGCATGGGTTTCTCGGCCTCGGTGTTGACCCTCCCCATCTCATGGTGA
>VBFW01000284.1 GCA_005880525.1 Chloroflexota bacterium
TCGCCGCCTACCTGTGCGCGCTCCTCTCGTCAAAGATGTCTCGCCGGGCGCTGATCGCAATGTCGGTTCTGGTCGCGCTGCTCGCCGGCTTCGCGTCCGCGACGGATCCGCTGCTCGTGCCGGCAGGCGATGCACCTTTCGCGTTGACCCTCATCGCCTTGTGGCGCTTGCGCAAGGACGATTTGCCGCGCTGGAAATGGCTTGCCGGCGCCGGTGCAGCCGCCGGCATCGGGCTGACCGCCGGCGTGATGGTGCTGGCGGGCCGCGTCGCCGGATACGGCTCGTCGTTTCCGCGTGGTCTCACCCACTTTGTTACGCCCGATCACGTGACCGGCAACGCGCGCCCGCTGGTAGCGGGTGTCTTCGAGGTCGCCGGAATGCCGCGAGGGGGGTCGGCGCTCGGCGTGGTGCTTGGACTTTTCCTGGTCGCCGCCCTGATGATCCCAATGGCCTGGCTGATCAGATCGCGCGGTCGCGACATGGACGCTGCCACCCTCGCAGTCGTCGGCTTCTGGGTCGCGTCGATCCTGGGCGTGGCGGCGGCATTCTTGTTCAGCGACCTCCCGCACGATTTTCTGCAGAACTCGAGCCGCTACCTGGTCTCGATGTTCTACGCCGGAGCGGCGACCCTGCCCATCTGGGCGGCGCGGGCTCCCCTGCGCCTGGCGTTGATCGCAGCGCCTGCGACGCTGCTCATCCTCGCCAACGCCGCCTCGGTCGACAGCACGGCCGCAGCCGGGCGCTTCTCGCCGTCGTTCAGCCCTTCGCTGAGCGAGCCGATCGCTTTCCTCGAGCAGCACGGGCTGACGCGTGGCTACGCCAGTTACTACGACGCGGCGCCGATGTCTTTCAAGACCGATTTCGCGCTCCACGTATCGCCGGTGACAGAGGTCTTCACCAGCCCCGAGGACGTGTGCGGGAACCCCATATGTCCTTTCGCTTACAACAGCCTGAGCGACTGGTATCGCGGCGACGCCGGACCGACCTTCATCCTGGTCGACCCCGGCATCCATCAGGTCGACCAGCCGCCGCCGCCCGGACTCGACCAGGTGATGACCGTGTATCACGTCGGTCGCTACGAGATCTACGTCTACGCGGATGACGTCGCGGCGCACATGGGCACGCCGCCCCGCTTCACGCGCTCGCTTTTCTGACCACTTCGTCGACGGCGTTCCAGGTGAGGTCCGCGCTGCGCTCCCAGCTGAACTCGGCCGCGCGCAGGATGCCGCGGCGGCGCAGGTCGGCCGCGAGATCGGCGTCGCCCGCCACGGACTCGAGCGCCTGACGCCAGGCCTCGGGACTGTCGGCGGGCGCGATCAAGCCCGCGTCGCCCACCACCTCGGGCAGGCTCGACGAGTCCGACACGACCACGGGCGTGCCGCACGCCATCGCCTCCAGCGGCGGGAGGCCGAAGCCCTCGTACCACGCGGGATGCGCGAGCATGAGCGCGAGGTTGTAGACCGCGGGCAGCTGCGCGGGATCGAGGCCCTCGACGTGGTGCAGGCGGGGACCGAGCCTCTGCATGCGCGCGCGGATGCCCTCGTAGCGCCAGCCCCAGGCGCCGACCACCACCAGGTCGGGCCGGTCCCGCATCATCGCCCACGCCTCGAGAAGCGTTTCGAGGTTCTTGCGCGGCTCGATGGTGCTGACGAACAGGATGAATCGCTCAGGCAGCTTCAGGCGCGCGCGCGCGTCCGCGAGATCCTCCGAGCCGAGCGGCCGGAACATCTTCGACACGCCCTCATAGACGACCGAGATCCGCGAGGCCGGCACTCCGAAGATCGCCTGCAGGTCGGAGGCGGTGTTCTGGGAAACGGCGATCACGCGGTCCGCGTTCCGCAGCGATCTCGGCACTATCCAACCGGTGCTGAGCGGCTGCCCGGCGGGAAACCACTCGCGCTTGCGATAGATCGCGAGGTCGTGAACTGTGATCACGGTCGGGCAGCCGACCTCGCGCAGCGGCAGCACGCCGGCCGGACCGAAGAACGCGTCGGGCCTGAGCGCGCGGATCCGACCCGGCCACTGGAGATGGCGGCCGATGAAGCGCGCCGACGGAAGCGGACGGTGCGCGAGCGCGGGCGAGCCATTGGGCGGATCCACCCCGGGCGGCACGAACACCGTCATGCGGCAGTCGGGCCTCGCCACCGCCATCGCATGCAGGACCTCTTTTGTGTATACGCCGACGCCCGCCCTCGGCCGCGAGAGCCCGTAACCGTCGACCGCCACGTGAAGCCCGGTCAATGCTGAGGCGTTATCGCAAGTAAGCCTGGTTGCGCTTCAACACCTCGAAGTTCTCCAGCGCGAGGCCGGTTCCGCGCACGACCGACGTCTGCGGGCTTTCCGTCACCACCGTGGGCATGCCCGTGTGCATGGCCACATACCGGTCGAGTCCTCGCAGCTGAGCGGCGCCGCCTGAGAGGACGATGCCTCGGTCGAAGATGTCAGCGGCCAGCTCCGGCGGCGTCTCCTCCAGCACCGTGCGGATCGCGCCGACGATGAGGCGGAGCGGCTCCTGGATCGCCTCGACGATCTCGTTGGACGATACCTCGAGGCTGCGTGGCAGCCCGGAAAGCAGGTCACGGCCGCGCACCTGGCCGATGAGCGGCTCCTTCATCGTCACGGCGGCGCCGGTGGAGATCTTGATCTCCTCGGCCGTCCGCTCGCCGACGAGCAGGTTGTGCTTGCGCTTCAGATAAGCGGCGATGGCGTCGTCGATGCGGTTGCCGCCGACGCGAATCGAATGCGCGACGACCATGCCCGACAGCGAGATGACCGCGATCTCCGTAGTGCCGCCGCCGATGTCGCAGATCGCGTTGCCGCGCGGCTCGTTGATCGGCAGGCCCGCGCCGATGGCGGCAGCGAG
>VBFW01000285.1 GCA_005880525.1 Chloroflexota bacterium
GAAGTCCTTCCTGGCCCGCCGCCTCAACACGACGCGAATCCGGGTGCACGGCGATTTCCACCTCGGCCAGGTGCTGTACACGGGTCACGATTTTGTGATCATCGATTTCGAGGGAGAACCCGCGCGCACGTTGTACGAGCGGCGCCTCAAGCGACTTGCGCTTCGTGACGTGGCGGGCATGCTGCGGTCGTTCCACTACGCGGCGCAGGCCTCGCTGCGTACCGACAACCTGAAGCCGGAGATGCTCGCGCGCATGCAGCCCTGGGCGCGGTTCTGGGTCGACTCAGTGTCGGTCGCATTCACCCGTAGCTACCTCAGCACCGCGGGCACCGCCTCGTTCGTCCCGCAGGCGCCGGCCGATCTCGAGCTGCAGCTCACGACGATGCTGCTCGAGAAAGCTCTCTACGAATTGCGGTATGAATTGAACATGCGACCTGACTGGGTGCGAATACCCTTGCGCGGAGTCTGCGATCTGCTGGCGCCGGCATGATCGCGAACTCCCTGCTGACGCAGTTCGATCTGCACCTCTTCAATGAGGGCACTCACGCGCACCTTTACGAAAAGCTCGGCGCCCACCTGAGCGGCGAAGGCGCGACGTTCGCGGTGTGGGCGCCCAACGCCGACAGCGTGAGCGTGATGGGCGATTTCAACGGCTGGAATCGCACCGCCAACCAGCTCGAGCCGCGCGAGGCGTCGGGCATCTGGGAAGGATTCATTCCGGGCGTCAAGCACGGGACGATGTACAAGTACCTCGTCCACTCGCGCGTGACCGGAGCGGGTGTCGAGAAGGCGGACCCGTACGCGACCTTCGCCGAGCCGCCCCCGCGCCAGGCATCGGTCGTGTGGGACCTGGCGTACGACTGGCACGACCAGTCGTGGCTCGCGGAACGCCCTGTCACGAACGGGCGCAATGCGCCATGGGCCGTGTACGAGATGCACCTCGGCTCGTGGATGCGCTCGCCGGAGGAGCACAACCGGTGGCTGACGTACCGCGAGCTTGCGCCGCGCCTGGCCGAGTACTGCAAGCGGCTCGGCTTCACGCACGTCGAGCTGATGCCTGTGATGGAGCACCCGCTGTACTCGTCATGGGGCTATCAGGTCACCGGCTACTTCGCACCGACCAGCCGATACGGCACGCCGCAGGATTTCATGTTCATGGTCGACCACCTGCACCAGAACGGCGTCGGCGTGGTGCTCGACTGGGTGCCCTCGCATTTTCCGGCCGACGAGTTCGGCCTGCAGCTTTTCGACGGCACGCATCTCTACGAGCACGCCGACCCGCGGCAGGGCGTCCATCCTGACTGGGGCAGCTCGATCTTCAACTACAGCCGCAACGAGGTGCGCGGATTTCTGATCAGCAGCGCGATGTCGTGGCTCAACCGCTACCACATCGATGGATTGCGCGTGGACGCGGTGGCATCGATGCTCTATCTCGACTACTCGCGTAAGCAGGGCGAGTGGGTGCCCAACAAGTTCGGCGGCCGCGAGAACCTGGACGCGGTCGAGCTGCTTCGCCGCTTCAACACGGAGGTGTACCAGGAGCAGCCTGACGTGCAGACGGTGGCCGAGGAGTCGACCGCGTGGCCGATGGTGTCGCGGCCCACTTACATCGGCGGCCTCGGCTTCGGCATGAAGTGGGACATGGGCTGGATGCACGACTCGCTGGAGTACTTCTCCAAGGACCCGGTCTATCGCCGCTTTGAGCATCAGCGCCTGACGTTTCGAATGCTCTACGCATGGTCGGAGAGCTACATGCTCCCGCTGTCACACGACGAGGTCGTGCACGGCAAGGGCTCGCTGCTGAACAAGATGCCCGGCGACGACTGGCAGAAGTTCGCGAACCTGCGGCTCCTGTTCGGGTGGATGTACGCGCAGCCCGGCAAGAAGCTGATGTTCATGGGCGGCGAGTTCGGGCAGTGGCGGGAGTGGGATCACGACTCG
>VBFW01000286.1 GCA_005880525.1 Chloroflexota bacterium
TGAGCCTCGAGGACGTCTTCCTCCAGCTCACCCGGTCGGAGGAGGGAAGTTGAGCAAGTCGGCCAAGCGGAAGGCCCGAGCCAAACACCACAAGCAGCTCACGCGCGCGGCCACCTCACCGCTTCCGGCCGCCTCATCCCGGTCGTCGCGCGCGGCGCGGGCTCCCGCGCCCCCGCCGCGCAAGAGAGCACCGGCCAGGCGAGCCGAGGCGGCCGAAGCAACTACCGCCGACGCCATCCAGCGCGCGCTGCGCCCGACCGGGCTGCCGAACGTGGCCGCGATCGCTCGGCGCGACCTCACGGCGCTTTTCGTCTCGCCCGTTGGCTGGGTGGTCGCCGGCGTTTTCACATTCCTCGTTTCGAGCTTCGGCTTCTATTTCACCGTGATCGCGGGCCAGCAAGCCTCGATGGACGGCGTGTTCGGCGTGATCACGACGTTCCTGGTTCCCGTCCTCATCCCGCTGATCACGATGCGGCTGCTCGCGGAGGAGCGCGCCCAGGGGACGCTCGAGCTCCTGCTCACGTCGCCGGTGCGCGACTGGGAGCTCACGCTCGGCAAATGGCTCGGGGGCTTTGCCTTCTACCTGATGCTGCTGGCGGTCACGCTCGTCTACGTCGCGATCCTGCGCGTCTACAAGAGCGACCTCGACCTCGGCCTGATCGCTGCCACCTATATCGGGCTGGTGCTGGTAGGCGGCGCCGCGGTGGCGATCGGGCTCCTGATGTCGAGCCTCACTCGCAACCAGATCATCGCCTTCTTCCTAGCCATGATCGTGCTGCTGGTCGTGTGGTACGCGGGCTACATCATCGGTTACTTCGTCGCGCCGCCCGCGAACCTCTTCTTCTCTTACGTCGGCGGCTTCAACCGCTATCAGTCGTTCACGCTCGGCCAGGCCGCGCTGCGTGACGTGCTGTACTGGGCGTCGCTCATCGTTCTCCCGCTGTTCCTGACCGAAAGGCTGCTGTCGTCGAGGCGGTGGGGATGAGAGGTCGCGGGCGCTCCATCGCGGCCAGCGTCCTGCTCGGTATCGCGCTGCTTGCCGCGCTGGTTGCCGCCAATGTGTTCGCGTCGAAGTCGACGCGGGCGTGGGACCTGACTCGCTTTGGCAACAACACGCTGGCGCCGCAATCGGTGCTGGCCGCGCGCAACCTCACCTCTGACCTGCAGGTCATCGGACTCTTCCGTCCCACGCAACCCGGCGACCAGGCCGAGGCCGAGGCGCTCATCGCGCTGTACGCGCAGCAGAGCCCGCACGTGCACTACCGCAGCGCCAACGTCGACACCGACGTGGCAGACGTGAAGCTCTACAGCGTGACCGAGGCCGACACGGTGGTGCTCGACTACAACGGCAAGACGCAGCTCCTGCTGCCCGGCTCGCAGACGGAGCAGGACTTCACGTCCGCGTTGCTGAAGCTCGAATCGAGCCGCGTCCCGATGGTCTGCTGGGCGGTGGGGGACGCCGAGCGCGAGCTCTCGGACGTCACCAAGAGCACCGGCTACTCGTCAGTGGAGAGCCTGCTGACTCGCAACAACTTCGCGCATCGAGACCTGATCCTCTCCCAGGTCACTGCGATCCCAAGCGACTGCGACGAGCTCGTGATCCTCGACCCGACCACGCCCATCGGCGACAAGCCGGTCGCCGCCGTCGACGCTTACCTCGCGGCGGGCGGCCGTTTGCTGGTCGCTGCCGAGCCCTGGCCGAAGGACCCCAAGTCGACCGCGGCGCTGAACGCGATCCTCAAGCCGTACGCCGTCGCCTTCTCCGGCGCGCTGGTGGTCGAGGCGGATCCAAGTCGGGCCTCGGCTCAGGATCCGGCCATCGCGGTGGTCATCAACTACGGGCAGTCGCCGATCACGCGCGACGTACAGGGCATCGCGTCGTTCTTCCCACGCAGCACGGCGATCACCGGGACGGCGCCCGCCGGC
>VBFW01000301.1 GCA_005880525.1 Chloroflexota bacterium
CCTGAACTGCTGCAGCTTTTGATGCTCAGCCCGTTGCACCATGCGCCCAGCGGCTCGGGGGGTGAGCTTGAAGGAGCTCACCGGGAACATGCAGTTAAAACCGCGCGTCCTACTCGTGGAAGATCGCAGCGACCTCGCTGCGATGTACCAGCTTGCGTTCGACATCGCGGGTTTCGACATCAGGGTCGCGGTTACGGGCACCGAAGGTGTGACCATCGCCGAGTCGGGCTGGCCGCAGCTGATGGTCCTGGACCTGCAGCTGCCCGACCTCGACGGCTTCGCCGTGTACGACGCGATGCGGCGGCGAGGCCTCACCATCCCCGTGATCTTTCTTAGCGTCACCGATGACGGGGCGACGATTCGCCGCGCCATGAGCCTCGGTGCGGTCGACTATCTCGTGAAGCCTCGGGTCAAGCCCGCCGACGTCGTGTGGCGAGTCAAGCATCACCTGAACGGCAGCGTGGCTTGAGCTTTGGGGCGATCAGATGTACCGTTTTGGCGGGGAAGCGTCGTTGGGGGTCGAGGGTTCAAGGGGTGAATCATGCTGAGCCTGGTTGTCGATGGCGCGTCCGAGTCCACTCGCCGGCGCCGAGAGCCGTCACGTAAGGACAAAGCTCGCGCGGCGGTCGCTCGCGCTCTCGCGTCGTTGTGCGAGGTGTGCGGCGGCACGCTCGGCGGTGGCGCTGTTCTGTTCGGACCGGTCTCGTACTGCAGCTTCGAATGCGCTCACACGGCGCGGGACAGGTTCGTCGCCGGCAACTACCTCGGGTAGCGGCTAGTCCACCAGCCCCAACTCGCGGGCACGCGCCAGGGCGCCAAGCTTGTCGTGCGCTCCCAGCTTGTGCTCGATGGCTCGTATGTAGACCCGCACCGTCGCGTACGCGATGCCGAGGTCTTGCGCGATGTCGTGGCTGGAACGCCCGTCGCGGAGCAGGCGCAGCACTTCCATCTCGCGGTCGGTCAACGCCTCGAGCGCGGTGAGCTCCCGGCGCAATGAGAGCAGCGATGCAACCTCCTCAGGAGTGAAGAGCACATAGCCCTTGGCCACCGCGCGAATCGCGGAGACAAGCTCGGTGGCCGCCCTCGACTTGTGGACGAACCCACTCGCGCCGGCTTCAAGAGCCTGCAACCGGACCGCCTCGCCATCACTACGGCTGACAAACAGGATCCGAATGTTCTGGCTGAGCGTGCGCAAGGTCTCGGCTACCGCAACACCTGTGCCGTCGGCCAGGTGAAAGTCGATGAGCGCCACGTCCGGGCTGAAGGCATTGAGCCGCGCCATCGCCTCCGCGCGTGAGGACGCGGTGCCGACGACATGGATGTCAGGCTGGTCGGCCAGCATCGCGGAGAGCGCCTCGGACACGAGGAGATGGTTCTCGACTATCAGCACCCTGACCCGGCGCTTGCCGGCCCCGGGGGAACTTCCGTTAGTCATGTTCACCTGGCTCAATCTGGCGAAGGCCTACCCGAAGTAATGCCCAGGCGGCGTTCGGTCGCGCGCGATGTGAGCGCACTCGATGCTGCAGTAAGTCCAGCCCTCGACCAGCACCTCGCCGCCTTCCCGCCTGCCGCCGCAGATGTCGCACAACGCGGCCAGCTCGGCCGCCGCCAGCCTGCGCGCGGCTCGGCCGGCCGATCGCGTCATGCTTCCTGACCGCCTGCGAACCGGGCTTGAAGCAATCGCTGTGCTCATTCACTTTCCCTCGCACCCACGTCGGTGACGGCCGGGGCGGCGGATCCGCGCCGAGCGGATCCGAGCCGCAGGCCGCCCTCCCCCGCAATCCGGGCCTCAGCAGACGCCGCACTGACATCCGCTGTTTCCCGGCCCGCTCTGATCCGACGCTAGCACTCGCGCAAGACTTGCGCAATACTCCAATTTGACCGCGCACTTATTCCGCACTAATTCCCGCACAAAGTGCATAGATCACCTGGCAGGCGTACGTTATGAGTGTGAGCGGCGGCGGCGACCAGCCCATCTACTCGATCGGCGCCGTCGCCCGAATGCTGGACATGCCTACGTCGACGCTGAGGGCGTGGGAGGAGCGCTACGCGCTCGTCCGGCCCAACCGAAGTGTGGGCTCGCAGCGCCTCTACTCGCGCGCAGAGGTGGAGAGGCTGCGTTTCATCAAGACCCAGATCGATTCCGGCGTCAGCGCAGCCGACGCCCACCGCCTGCTGTCACAGGAGCTGGGTACGGGCCAGCTGCCCGCAGCGCGCGCTACCACGGAGGCGGCGGTGGAGAGGCGGCCGCTCGTTCTCATCGCCGAAAGAGATGGCTATGCGGCCGAGCTCGCCGAGTACTTCCTGCGGACCGAGGGTTGGGAGGTCGCCGTCGCCCTCGACGCGACCCAGGCGCAGCTGAAGTTTGAGGAGCAGTCGCCTGAGATCGTGATCATCGACCTGCTGCTGTCGGGCGGCGCCGGGTTCCGGCTGGTGAGCGAGTTTGCAGCTCGCAAGTCCGCCCAGATCCTGGCCGTTTCGGCGATCGACAGTGCTGAAGAGGCCATGCGCTCCGGCGCGGCCGCCTTCATGCGCAAGCCCCTGGAGCCGCTCGCGCTGGTTTCGACAGTGCGTGACCTGGCCGGCACCAGTGCGCTGGTGCGCTCCGAGAACCAGCCTCGCGTCGAACGGTGAACGACAGGATTCCGACCGGCAGTCGCCGCCTCGACGAGATCCTTCACGGCGGGCTGCCGCTAAACGCCATCAGCCTCATCGTTGGCGTGCCCGGCAGCGGCAAGACGATCCTCAGCCAGCAGGTGGCGTTTCGGAACGCCACCACCGAGCGCCCGGCACTCTTCTTCTCGACCATGTCGGAGCCGTTGGACAAGATCGTCCGCTTTGGCTCCTCCCTCGAATTCTTCGACCCCAAGGCCCTGCAGGACGGGCGGATGGTGTATGAGGACCTCGGGCAGGTGCTCGGCGAGGGTGGGCTGGACGACGCTCAGGCCGCGATCGACCGTCAGCTGAAAGAGCGCAGGCCCGGCATCGTGGTCATCGACA
>VBFW01000193.1 GCA_005880525.1 Chloroflexota bacterium
GCCGCGATGGCCCGTCTGCTCCTCAGCGGCTGCACGCTCTCGACCGATCATCACTACGTATTCCCGGCAGGGAGGCCCGGCATCTTCGAGGCGCTGGTGGACACGGCGCGTGAGCTGGGGCTGCGCTTCCATCCCTGCCGCGGCTCCATGTCTCTGGGCACGTCAAAGGGCGGGCTCCCGCCGGACAGCGCGGTCGAGGAGCACGACGAGATCCTCGCCCACACCGAGGCGGTGGCGAACCGCTATCACGATGCCGCACGCGGCTCGATGTGCCGCGTGGTGGTGGCGCCCTGCTCGCCCTTCTCGGTGACGCCCGCGCTGATGGAGGAATCCGCCGAGCTGGCGCGGCGCCTGGGGCTGCGCCTGCACACGCACCTCGCCGAGACGCTGGACGAGGAGCGCTTCTGCATCGAAAAGTTCGGGCGCCGGCCGCTGGCGCTGATGGACGACCTCGGATGGACCGGCGACGACGTGTGGTACGCGCATGGGATCCACTTCAACGACGCCGAGGTGGATCGGGTCGCCGAGTCGGGCTCGGGCGTCGCGCACTGTCCTTCCAGCAACATGCGCCTTGGCGCGGGCATGTGCCGCGTTGCGGACCTGGTGCGAGCGGGCGCGCGCGTGGGCCTGGGCGTCGACGGGGCTGCCAGCAACGAGGACTCTAACCTCGCGTTCGAAGTTCACCAGGCCCTGCTGCTGGCACGCGCGCGTGAGACATCTCCGCAGGCGCTCGACGCGCGGGGCGCATGGCGCCTCGCTACGCAGGGCGGCGCGCAGTGCCTGGGACGCGACGACTGCGGCACGCTCGAGGCAGGCAAGTGCGCCGACGTCGCTTGCTTCCGCATCGACGACCTCGCTCACGCGGGCTCGGCCGACGCAGTGGCGGCGCTGGCGCTGGCGCCGCCGGGGCGCGCTCAGGCGGTGATCGTGGACGGACACGTGGTGGTGCGCGAAGGCAGGCTGCTGACCGCCGACGAGGAAACGATCGCCCGCGAGCTGGCGGCTACTAGCGCTCGCCTGCGGGGCGCATGAAGCGCCCGCCCGACTCGACCACGACCTTGCCGCCGGCGAACACGGTCTCGCCACGCCGGATCGTGCGCACAGTGCGGCCGCGAACAGGCTGGCCCTCGTGCGCGCTGAACCGGTTCTTGTAGAGGAGCTCTTCGCGCCGCAAGACGTCGGTGTCCGTCAGGTCGACGAGCCAGAGGTCCGCGTCGTACCCGGGCGCGATCTCGCCCTTGCCGGCAAGCGCGAATCGTCGCGCCACGTTGCCCGCGGTGGCAGCGGCCAGCCGCCGGAGATCCAGCGAGCGAGCGAGCAAAAGCCTGCGCGTGGACTGGCAGCCTGACAGGCCGCCCCAGATCTGGAAGTAGTCATCGCCCTGCTTGAGCTCGAGCGTGCTCGGCGAGTGATCCGACACGACGATCGGCAGCACGCCACTTGCGAGCAGGCGCCACAGGCCGTCTCTGTCGGCCGCGGTCCGGAACGGGGGAAAGCACTTCCCCACGCCGCCAAGGCGCACCAGGTCGTCCTCGACGTAAAGCAGGTAATGCGGACACGTCTCGCCGCTGACGTCGACGCCGCGGCCCTGCGCGGCGCGGATCATCTGCATACCCGCGAGCGTGCTCACGTGCACCACATGCAGGCGGCAGCCGGTTTGAGCCGCGAGCTCGATGGCATTCGCGATCGCGGCCAGCTCCGCCTCGGGCGGGCGTGAGCGCATGAAATCGCCGGGACTCGTGCCGCCGAACGCGTTCACGTGCTGGGCGAGGACAACGGGATCCTCGGCGTGTACCAGCAATATCGAGCCGCGGCGCGCGATGCGCGCCATGCCTTCGCGCAAAGTGATCGAGTCGCACGCGGGAAACTCGTCGATGCCGCTCGGGCACATGAAGGCTTTGAATCCGAGCACGCCGCGATCGATCAGCGCGTCGAGCTCGTCAACGTTGCCAGGCACCAGGCCGCCCCAGATGCCGAAATCGACGATCGCCGTCATCGAAGCCGCGGCGAGCTTGAGGTCGAAAGCATCGATGTCGATCGTCACGGGCAGGCTGTTCAACGGCATGTCGACGTAGCTCGTGTAGCCGCCGGCCGCGAGCGCGGCCGACCCGCACGCGATGGTCTCCCACTCGGCGCGGCCCGGCTCGTTGAAGTGCACGTGGGCGTCGACCCCGCCGGGAAACACGTGAAGCCCTGACGCGTCGATCTCCTCGCCGGCCTCGACCTCAAGCCGCGGCCCGATCTCTGTGATGCGACCATCAGTCACGGCCACGTCGGCCTCGACCACTCCCGACGCTGTGACCACGCGGCCGGCGCGGACGACAGCATCGACCTTGTTGGTCAAGCCGCGGCCAATCGCTCGAGGAAGTTGCCGAGGACGTCGATTGCGACCGCCACGTCCTGGGTGGTCACCGACTCCGCCGGGCTGTGACTCACACCGCCCTTGCAGCGTACGAACAGCATTCCGATCTCGGTCAGCGATTCGATCGCGACGCCGTCGTGGCCCGCGCCGCTGGCCAGGTGCAGCACCTCCAGCCTGGCGTCCTCGACGGCGCGTGACAGCAGCTGCGACAGTCGCGCCGAGCACGGCACCGCGGCGTTCTCGCTGACGGGTTTGACCGTCACCGTCACGTTTCGCTGCGCGCCGACGTCCTGCGCGCGCTCCAGGATGTGCGCACACGTCTCGATGCGCGTGGGGTCCTCCGAGTGCCTGACGTCGAGGCTCAGGTCGACCTGGCCGGGGATGACATTGGTCGCGCCAGGGAACACGTCGAGCTTGCCGACGGTCGCGACAAGGCCGGGACGGGCGAGCGCCTCGGCCTCGACGGCGAGGACGATCTCAGCTGCCGCGGCAAGCGCGTCACGGCGGCCGTTCATGGGCACTGTGCCGGCGTGTCCCGCCTCACCTTTGAGGGTGAGCGCGTAACGGTTCTGGCCGGCGATCGCGCTCACAACCCCGACGGGCAGCAGGCGCGCCTCCAACACGGGGCCCTGCTCGATGTGGGTCTCGACGAAACCGATCAGGTCGCCGCCGTGCCAGCGGTCGTCGGCGATGCGCGAAGGGTCGCCGCCGACCTCGGTGATCGCCTGCGCCAGGCTGATGCCGCGCGCGTCGACCAGGTTCAGATCGGCCGGCGAAAGGGTGCCGGCCAGCGCACGGCTGCCAAGGTATGTGGAGCCGAAGCGCAGTCCCTCCTCATCGGCGAACGCGATCACGTCAATGGCGAACGGCAGCGTGTGGCCTGCGTCGTGGAGCTCCTGCACCGCAGCAATTGCCACGAGGACGCCGAGCATGCCGTCGTACCTGCCCGCACCGCGCACCGTGTCCAGGTGCGAGCCCATCAGCAGCGTCGGGCCGCCCGGGGCGGCGGCCTCGTAATGACCATGGACGTTGCCGACGTTGTCGCGGCTCACGCGCATGCCCGCTTCAAGGATCCAGCGCCCGACCAGCTCCTGCGCCTTCTTCATCGACGGCGAGCCGAACGGCCGGGTGATGCGCTCGGCCTCCTCGCTGCACGCGGCCAGCTCGTCGCACCTCGCCATGACCGTCTCGGCGCCGGTCACGTCAGCTGACAAGCTGCTTGAAGGAGATCTCCTGGGCGCCCTTCCAGAGGACGAGATGGCCGAGCTCGCCAAGGTGCTCGGCCCCTTCGTGGATGGTGGCGAAATGGTTGCCGGCCAGCTGGCCCATCTTGCTGCCAAATACGCAGGACCCGTAGGGAAACAGGATCTCAGTCTCGCTGATCCCGCCGGGATACAGAAGAAGGTGTCCGGGTGCCGGGTAGCTCGTGTGGTTCTCGTAACCGAGGTCGAGGTCCAGCTCGCCGAACGGGATCCACGCCGCCTCCCCGCTCCAGCGGGCCTGGATGATCTGCGTCTCGAGAGGCAGCATGGAAACGAACTTGGAGCACGTCTTCGGCGCGAGTTGGGTCTCGAGGCGCGCCAGGAAGCGCAACCTCGAGACCCTGATTTCGATCTCTATGCGCGTGACCCGATCGGGGCCGCCGCCGACTGGCTTCGTGTGACCGTCTGGAAGACGTAGTAGAGGACGGCGGTCAGCGCGAACCCGACGAAGAATGTGATGTCGCCGATGCCCGGGTTGCCGGTTGGGATCGGTCCCACCCAGACGCCGTAGACGTTGCCGAACAGGTACACCGAGACGGCGAGGCCGATGGCCATCGCCGCGAAGCCCTGCCAGCGCTGGTAGTGCGTGTCGTAGAAGATCGACTCGTCGCCGTAGTCGCCCTTTCTCATCCAGTAGTCGACCAGGACGACCGCGAGCCAGCAGCCGATCCAGTAGCTGATCAGGAGCAGGAAGTATTCGTACTTGCTGCCAGGGCCGACGTTGGCCTGGCCGATGATGCCGATCAGGTAGCCCAGCACGCCGGCCGCCACGGCTAGCACCGCGCGGCGCTGCTTCAGGGTCATGCCCATCTCGCGGATGCCGACCGCGACCAGCGACATCGTGCCGCTGTAGATGTTGATCGCGTTGGCGCACACGGCGCCGATCGCGATGCAGAGCAGCGTGAGGTAGTAAAGCCAGCTGGGCATCGCCACCGCGAGCTGCACGGTGGGGATGTCGGTGGGCCCCCACTTGGTGCCTGCAACCGTCGCGAGCGCCGCGCCCGCGAGCTCGATGACGACGCACGAAACAAAAACTCCCATAGCCGCCCAGAAGCCGACCGCCTGACGGCTCGTGGTCGGTGGGAGGTAGCGGGTGTAGTCGGCCGCGTACGGGTTCCATCCCGCCGCGTATCCGAACGTCGCCGTGAGCAGCAGGGTGAAGGATGCGAAGTGGTTGACGCCGGGGGCCGCCGCCGCGCCGACGTTGGCGTGCGAAAAGATGAAGACGGTCGCGAGGATGAACACGACGCCGAGCAGCGGCAAGGCGAATCGCTCGAACAGGTGGATGAAGTTGTGGCCGAAGGTCGCGACGAGCACCTGCGCCACCACGATCACAAGGAAGCCGAGCCAGAACCATGTCGGGCCAAGGTTGACAAGCGCCAGGAGCGCGAAGGCGCCGCTGACGCTGTTGACGATGAACCAACCGATGGACCCGGTGAAGGCGTTGAGGCCGGCCGGGAGGATGTTGCCGAGGAAGCCGAATGCCCCGCGGCTCTCCACCATCATGGGCACACCGAACTTGGGACCCCAAGACGACAGGACCCAGTGGGTCAGCGACCCAAGCGCGCTTCCGATGAGGATGGCGAGCGCCGTCTCCCAGAAGCTGAGCCCGAACACCGCCACGCCGAGCACCCCGACGAAGACCGTGGCGAACTCGAGGTTCGGCGACAGCCACGTCCAGAAGAGATCGATCGGTTTTCCGTGCCGCTCCTTCAGGGCGATGTATTCGACGCCGCCTGGCTCGACGGTGGCGACCCTCTCGCCGTAGTCGCCCTCCCTGATAGGTACGTGCTGTTCTACGTCCTGGGCTGTGGCCATGCGCTTTCCCCTTGAGTGAGCGGCCGGATCGGTCGGTCGAAGTTTAAGCAAGGATTAGCATTCCGTCGATGCTGGATTTGCTCCTCCGCGGCGCGAGGCTGGGGCTCCCTTTTCGAGGGCATCGCCATCTGGGCGGAGCGCGTCAAAACGCTCAGCGTCGACGACGTCAAGCGCCGCGTGCGTACCGTCCTGCGCTGGCAGCTCGCCAACGGCGTGCAGTTCGTGCGCAGCCATGTCGACGTGTGCGACCCCGAGCTGAGGGCGGTGCGCGCCCTGCTGGAGCTGCGCGAGGAGATCGGCGACCAGATGACCCTGCAGCTCGTGGCCTTTCCCCAGCAGGGGATCCTCTCTTTCGAGGGCGGCGAGGAGCTGATGCGCAAGGCGGTCGAAATGGGCGTCGATGTGGTCGGCGCCATTCCCCACTTCGAGCTCACGCGCGAATACGGCGAGCGGTCCGTCAAGTTCGCGATGGCGCTCGCAGCCGACAAGGGCCTGCGCGTGGACATCCACTGCGACGAGACCGACGACGACCATTCGCGGTTCGTCGAGGTCATGGCCGCGGAGACCATCAGGCTGGGCATGGGCGGCCGGGTGACCGCGAGCCACACGACCGCGATGCACTCGTACAACAACGCCTACGCATACCGGCTGATCAACAACCTCAAACGCGCGGGCATGCACATGGTCACGAACCCTCTCGACAACGCGACTCTCCAGGGCCGCTTCGACAGCTACCCCATCCGCCGCGGGCACACGCGCGTCAAAGAGCTGCTGTCGGCGGGCGTCAACGTCTGCGTCGGGCACGACTCGGTGATGGATCCGTGGTACCCCCTGGGCTACGGCGACCCGATGCAGGCCGCCTTCGTGCTCGCGCACTACGGCCAGATGTCCGGCCACGACGAGCTGCGCACACTCATCGACATGATTACGCGCAATCCGGCCGAGGCCCTCGGCCTCGAGGACTACGGGTTGGAGGTGGGCTGCCGGGCCGACCTGTGCGCGTTTGCGGCGCCGACGGAGATGGACGCGATCCGCCTGGTCGCGCCGCGCAAGCTGGTGGTGCGTGCAGGCAAGGTGGTGGCGCGCACGGAGCCGGCGCATACGACCGTCGTGTGGGACGGGCGCGAGGAGCAGGTCGACTTCCTCAAGCCCTGACCCCGTCCCTCCCCACCTTGGGGAGGCTAGGAGGGGGTGTCAGAGGTGTGGCCTCAGCGAGACTGCGCCGAACTCGAGCCGGCATTCAAGGCCGAGGATCTCCGCCACGCGTTCCGCCTGCGCTTCGACGGATCGCCGCTGGTTTCGGTTCAGCGGCACATGCGCATCCACCCGGACCTCCAGCTTCTTGCCCTTCGGCTTGCGCTCCCACACGCCGCCTATTCGGCCGCCGACCAGCAGCACCGCGAACGGCGCGGCCGTGCCGAGGCGAGTCGCGGCGAGAGCCGATTCGCTCGGGATCAGCTGGTCGCGCGGATGAGATCCCACGACGTACACGTCGAAGTGCGGCAGCAGATGCACTGCCTTCGGATGCGGTGGCTCGGCCCCGTTCGCGCCGGCGACCGGCATCCACCGCTTGCTGCCCTCGACATCGACCTCGACCAGGCCCGGAGATTCGGCGAACAAGCGCCGCGCGAGGGGCTGCTCGAGCGCGAACCACCGCGCGAACTCGGCGACCGTCGACGGCCCGTATGCGCGCAAGAACTTCTTGAGCACGTATCTGCCGGCCTCGTGCGGATCCTCCTCGTGCCAGCCGGACCAGTCCGCAAGGCTCACGAACGTCGCGCGGCCGCCCTGCCCCGGTCCGTAGCACAGCCGGCCGGCGGCGGCCGCCCAGCCGAGGGCCAGCGGCCAGTTCGGATAGTTGCCGGCCCAGGCCTGATTGCGGGTCGTCGCCCATTTGCCGACGCGCGCCTCCAGCTCGCGCTCCAGCTCAGGCCGGTCGATCGGTTCCGGGCCGACCACCTCGGAAATCGCGTCGACCAGACGGTCCAGGTTCTTTACGTCCATGCCGAGCCTCACGTACCGCTGCCGCTCCGAGTCGAACCGCAGCCGGTTCGCGGCCATCCACGTCGGGACCTCTCTGGCCGGGAGGAGATGCAGGGTCCCGCGCAGGCCGACGGTCTTGACCAGCGTCCGCCGGCGCCACAGCGCATCGCGGACGTCCTCGCGCGTGATGCCACGCACCCGCATCCCGAGCATGAGCTCGGCGCTCGCCGACATCTGCGCGTGCACGCCGCAGATGTCGGAGACGACCTGCACCATTCGGTTGGCCGGCGCCGGCTCGAGCAGATGGTGCCGCCGAAGGCGGCGAGCGATCACCTGCGCCCACGTGAGCTCTTTCAGCGCGGCTCCACGAGCAGGCTCTGCACGCTGCGCCCGATCCGCCCTCGCCGGTCGTACAGGGCGCCCTCCGCCACACCGACGCCGTTCGGCTCGAGCCACGTCCGCGCGTCGACCATCACCCACTCGTCGACCGGATGCCGGTGCAGGTAGAGCGTGACGTCAGGGTTGACAAAGCTCATCCGGCGCGGGTCGACGACGCGGCTGATGCCGTTCGGGAAATCCGCCGCGGCGCACACGCGAACCAACCCGGTCGGGTCCTCGCCCGGGATCACCGGGAGTCGAAGACGAAACCAGGAGAAGTGCGGGCCGGGCTCATCGAAGTCCGCCGGCGACCGGTTCTCGACGCCGATCAGGTGATAGGCCTCCGCGCCCGGACGCCAGCCGCCGGCCCAGGTCTGCAGAGATTCCGGCGGGGCGTGCGGGTGGTCTTCCGGCTCGTCCGGCACTGCCACGTCCGAGGTGCGAATGCGCAGGGCCGTGGCCCGACCAACCTCCTGCTCACCGTTCCACAGAGAGGCCTCGACGATCTGCACCTTGCGGCCGGGACGGACGAGCCGCGCCCTCACCTCCACCGGGATGCGGCCGAACGCACGCAGCAGCTCGACCGTCAGGCGGGTGACGAACATGGGCTGCTCGGCAGGAAACCGTTCGACCTCGCGCGCTAACAGCATGGCCACCGGCGATCCATGCAGTGACTGGTCGGACCATGGGCTCAGCGCGGCGGCGGTCGCGACAAATCGACCGTCCCCCACGGGCTCGAATATCGACGCGGCCACCGACAGACAGTTTGGTCGAACCGCTCGTATGGTGATCGGAAGGAGGTGGGCCATGAGGATCGCGTGCGTTCTCGCTGCCGATTTCGAAGACTCCGAGTTCGAGGACCCATACAGGGCGTTTCTGGAGGCCGGCCATGAGGTCACCGTCATCGGTCTGAGGGCGAATGAGCCGCTCAAGGGCAAGAAGAGCCAGGTCACCGTCCTCACCGAGAAGTCCTTTGACGACGTGAGCCCCAATGATTTCGACGCGCTGCTCATCCCTGGCGGCTACAGCCCAGACAAGCTGCGCGCGCATGACGAGCCGGTCGTCTTCGTGAAGTCGATGATGGCAGCCAACAAGCCGGTGCTCGCCATCTGCCACGGGCCGCAGCTGCTGCTGGCCGCCGAGGAGTACAAGCGCCACCGCATGACCGCGTGGAAGACGATCCAGGGCGACCTGAAGAAGGCCGGCGCCGACGTGGTCGACAGGGAGGTGGTCGTCGACCGGAACCTCGTCACCTCGAGGATGCCGCAGGACATCCCCGCGTTCATCCGCGAATCGCTCAAAGTCCTGGAGGCGGTGCCCGCGCGCCGATGACGACACGCAAGGGCAGGCGCTGGTCGCTCGACGTGACGACGAAGAGCAACGCGCTCGACCTCGAGGCGAATATCTTCAAGCGCGACGACCCGCAGAGCATCGCGCGCTCTCTCAAGCGGTCGGCCGAGCGCAGCCACCGCCGCAAGAGCGATCCATATCGCTCTGCGATGTCGATGCTCACCTTCTATATCAACCGCGCCGGCAGGAACCTGCCTGAACAGAGGCGCGCGAAGCTCGAGGCCGCCAAGGACGAGCTCCGCGCGCTGTATGGAAGGAAAGGAGGCTGATTCCCACTAACCTGAGCCCAGGATGAGCGCGGCCTCCTACGCGGCCTTCCTCGCCGTCTCCCTGCTGGTGATCTGCACGCCCGGCCAGGACACCGCGCTGACGATCCGCAACACGCTGCTGGGCGGACGGCGGTCCGGCTTGGCGACCGCGGCCGGGGTCTCGAGCGGCCAGGCGATCTGGACGCTCGCCACGAGCGCCGGGCTCGCGGTGATCCTTGTCGCGTCGGGACCCCTGTTCCTCGCGGTCAGGCTGGCCGGCGCCGCCTACCTGATCTACCTGGGGGTGCGCTCACTGATCAAAGCCGTCTCCAGGTCGGCTGCTCACGACGCGGCCGCCCATGGCGCGGCGGCACGCCTCGCGCCTCGAACCGCCTTCTGGCAGGGCCTGCTCAGCAACCTGTCCAACGCCAAGATGGTCGCCTTCTTCATCAGCCTGCTGCCGCAGTTCGCCGGGCAGCACCCGGGCTTCGTGATGCTCGCCCTGCTCGGCCTGAACTTCTGCCTGCTGACGCTCGCGTGGCTGGTCGGATACGCGTTCGCGATCGATCGCATGAAGGCGCTGCTCCTCCGCGGGCGGGTGCGGCGCGCGATGGACGCCCTGCTCGGCGCGGTGCTGGTGGGCCTTGGCGTGCGAATGACGCGGGAGGCGCTGGCCTAGCTGCCGGCGCGGTGGCAGAACGGCGACGGCGACGCCTGCGGCTGCAGGTGCGCCTGCATGAACTCGTTCGGATTCACGAAGCGATTCGGAAATGCCGGGAATCCATCGCATGCCCCCGGCGGCAGCGCGCCTCGCCACGACGTCGCCGTGAAGTTGCCGATGTACACCCCGAAATGAAGGTGGGTCCGGGAGCCCATGTCCGCGACGTCGGCGAACACCTGGCCGCGCGTGACCACCGCGCCGACTCCGAACCCGCGCCTCGGCCACACGTGCCAGTACTGCGTGAGCACCACGCCCTGGGCCGTGTTGTGGCGGATCAACATTCCGCCCTTGAACGTCGGATCGACCGTGTAGCCGGCGATCACGCCATTGGCCGCGGCCGCCACCGGCTGGATGCCCGTCGTGATGTCGACCCCGGTGTGCAGCCAGATCGCGCCGGTGGCCGAGCAGCGGCGCAGCACTGTGCCATTACAGAGCCGCCACTGGCTGCCGAACCCGAGGCAGTGCGGCTGCCACGTAGGCAGCGGATACGAGAAGTAATCGGCTGGTGCGGCCGCGGCGTGAACCTCCGCCGAAGCGTTCGCCGCGGCTGCCGCCGGCGGCATGAACGCCCACGACATGCACACGAGCGCGGCCGCGATCATGGGCACTCTCAATCTGGAATCGCCCATGGCTACATCATGATCGACACCCTTGCGGCCTCGGGCGGGTCATGAGAACATCTGTTTGTGGGTGCGCGGGCCCCGTCGCGGGAGGCCATCGAGCTTGGCCTCAACCTGGCCGAGCCGGCGACGCTCGTCATCGACCTGAACTGCGCGTTCGCCTCGATCGAGCAGCAGCACGATCGGGCGCTTCGCGGACGGCCGATCGCGATCGGAGCCTACGACGTCGACGCGGCCACGATCGTCTCCTCGTCGCGAGAGGCGCGCGACCTCGGCATCAAGACCGGCATGAAGGTGTTCGAGGCGAAGGCGATCTACCCGGCGATCATCATCCGCGAGCCCAACCCTCCCCTCTACCGCGCGGCGTCGGACCAGCTCATCGAGATCATGGATCGGCACAGCCCCGACGTCCTGCGCATGTCGATCGACGAGGCGTCGATGAACCTGGCCGGCACGCCGAACCTGAAGAAGCTCGGACCGGAGGGCGTCGGCATGGCGGTGAAGCGAGCGATCCGCGCCGAGATCGGAGAGTGCGTCACCGCCTCGGTCGGCGTCTCGACGTCGATCTGGATGGCCAAGCAGGCCTCGAACCTGGACAAGCGCGACGGTCTTCGCCGCATCGACCACACCAACCTCATCTCGGTGTTCGAGGGGCTGGGCCTGACCGATCTGTCAGGCATCGCGGAGGCGAGCGCGCGTCGCCTGGCCAAGGCCGGCATCCACACGCCGATGGACTTCCTGCGCGCCACCAATTCACGGCTCCGGGGCGCCGGCATGCACGAGGAGGTCGCGGGCGGCTGGGCCAGGAGGCTGCGTGGATTCGAGGTGGGAGCTTTCGAACATGCGGCGCGCAAGAGCTACAGCCACTCGCACGTGATGTCGCGCGCGACCACCTCGCAAAGGGAGCTCGAGGAGCTGCTCATGCGGCTCTCGGACATGGTCGGGCGCAGGCTGCGCTCAGCCGGCAGGCGCGGCCGGGTGGTGTCGATCGGCGTCGTGTACCGGCCGGATGTGGGCCACGTCTCGCGCCAGATGACTCTTTCCGAGCCCATCGCCACCGGCGACGAGATCTACCAGGCCGCGCGCAAGCTGCTGGCCGCTCGCGATCCTCGCTTGCTGGTGGGCACTCTGGGAGTCGGGCTTTCAGGGCTGATCGAAGGTGACGAGGGCCAGCTGGACCTGTTCAGACCAGGGGCGGCACCGCCGCGGAACGAGAAGCTCGAAGCGGCGGTCGACGCGATCCGCGACCGATTCGGCGAGGACGCGATGCAGCGCTCGCGGCTGCTGGGCCGAGCGCCGGTCGTTCGCGACCGGATCGCATTCGGGAACACGGGACATCCTGACGAAAAGGGGACGCGAAGCTAGCTCGCGGCCTGCTCCTGGGTCTGGTTCATCAGCAGCCACTCCTGGCCGCAGCTCTGGGCGAGCTGAGGTGTCTCGTGCGCGTGGGGGCACGACCACACAGGTTGCTGCAGCGCGTCGTCATCGTTGCTCGCTTCGGCGCGATAAGCCCACGCCGGCAACGGGCTGCCTCGGAGCGGCCGGTGCGTTCCGAGGACGCGGATCTTGTAGCCCAACAAGCGGAACGCTAAATGAACGATCTCGCAAAATCCTCCTCCATTTGAGGTAATCCTGCGGTTCGTTTCATACTCGCAACCAGGCATGATCGACGATCCGGTTCTGATCGAGGACTGGCACCCGGTGGCTCGGGTCGAGGATCTCGCGGGCGGAGGTCCGGTCGCGGCCCGGCTGCTCGGCGAGGACCTGGTCCTCTGGAGGTCGGGCGACGAGTATCTCGCGTGGCGCGACCTTTGCGTGCATCGCGGCACCCGCCTCTCGCTCGGCCACGTCGTCAACGGCGACCGTCTCGAGTGCGCTTACCACGGGTGGACGTACGGCGACGAGGGAGAGTGCGTGCACATCCCGGCCCATCCCGAGCAGAGCCCGCCCGCCAAAGCGCGCGTCACCGTGTACCGCGCCACGACCAAGCACGGGGTGGTCTGGGCCACGCTGGGCAGCGGGTCGGCGGCGATCCCTGGCTTCGAGCTGCTCGACGACCCCGCGCACAATGTGGTGATGTCAGGCCCGTACCCAGTGAAGGCAAGCGGGCCGCGAGTCGTCGAGAACTTCCTCGACGTCGGTCATTTTCCATTCGTGCACGAGGGGATACTGGGCGACCGCAAGCGTCCTGAGATCGCCGACTACGAGACCTCGACGGGACCGGATGGCGTGCTCGCGAAAGGCGTCAGTGTCTTCCAGCCCGACCCTTACGGCACCGGCGAGGGCGCGACGGTGACCTATACGTATCGCGTGCACCGCCCGCTGACCGCATCGTTCATCAAGCACGGGGACCATTCATTCGGGATGCTGCTCGCGGTCACGCCTCACGACGCCGTCACCAGCACGGCATGGATGTGGCAGGCGATGAACTACGAGCCTGCCGGCGATATGGTCGAGTTCCAGGACCGGATCTTTGAGCAGGACCGGCCCATCCTCGAATCGCAACGGCCGGAGCTCCTGCCGCTCGACCTGCAGGCGGAGCTGCACCTGCGCAGCGACCGCACGGCCATCGCCTACCGGCGCTGGCTTCGCGAGCTCGGCGTGCGCACTGGAACCGCATGACCTCGCCGGAGGAGACATACCGCCGGACCACACCGCGCTCGCGAGAGCTGCACGAGCGCGCAGTGGCGGTGATGCCCGGCGGCACCACGCGCACGACCACCTACTTCCCGCCGTACCCGCTGTACATCGAGCGCGGCGAGGGCTGCTTCATCTGGGACGCCGACTGCACCGAGCGCGTCGACATGCTCGGCAACTACAGCGCGATGATCCTCGGCCACGCGCACCCGAAGATCGTCGAGGCGATCCGCGACCAGGCGGCGCGCGGCACCGGCTTCGCGGCCGCCAACCCGGTCGAGGTCGAGCTGGCGACGCTTCTGTGCGAGCGCGTGCCGAGCTTCGACGCGGTGCGCTTCTGCAACTCCGGCACCGAGGCAACCATGTTCGCGATGCGCCTGGCCCGCGCGTTCACGGGCAGGCCGAAGATCGCGCGCATGGAGGGCGGCTACCACGGGACCCACGATTACGCGGAGGTGAGCACGCACCCGTTGGTGGACGACGCGGGGCCGCCGGACGCGCCGATCGCCGTCCGCGACTCGATCGGCACGCCCGAATGGGCGCTGGAGAACGTAGTCGTGCTGCCGTTCAACGACCCGGATGCCGCGGAGGCCATCATCCGGCGCGAGGCGGGGTCGCTTGCCGCGGTCATCCTCGAGCCGATCATCGGCGCGGGCGGGGTGATCGCGGCGCGTCCCGTGTTCCTGCAGCGCCTTCGCGACGTGACAGTCGAGCTCGGGATCCTCCTCATCTTCGACGAGGTCATCTCATTTCGCGTCGGGCCCGGCGGCGCGCAGGAGATGTACGGCGTGACCCCGGACCTGACGACTCTCGGCAAGATCATCGGCGGCGGCCTGCCGGTCGCCGCGTTCGGCGGCCGTGCCGATGTGATGGAGCTCCTCGACCCGCGGCGCGAACCGAACCTCGCCCAGGGCGGCACCTACAACGGCAACCCGCTAGGGATGGCCGCCGGCCTCGCCTGCATGCGAGAGCTGACGCCCGACGTTTTCGCGGAGCTCAACCGGAAGGGCGAGCGCGTGGCCGAGCAGCTATCGGAGGTGTTCGCGTCGCATGGAGTGCCGGCGCAGATCAATGGCGTGGGCTCGCTGCTCGCGATCCATTTCTCGGATAAACCAGTGGTCGACTACCGCGCGGTTGCCGCCTCGGACAAGAAGCGAATGCGGGACTTCTTCCTCGCGCTGGTCAACCACGGCGTGCTGATGGCGCCGCGCGGCATGGGCGCCATCTCGACGCCGATGGACGAGGACGTTCTGCAGCGCTTTGTCGACGCGGTGGACGAGGTCGTGGGCGAGCTCAAGCCCGCGTGGGGATCAGGGTAGCCAGGTCGTTCCGGCCCATCTCGGTGGCAAGCGTGCGCGCGTCCCGGCCCTTGTAGTCAGGCAGCGAAAGGTCGGCGCCGCTCTCGATCAGGAATCGCACCATCTCGCCGCTGCCGCCCATCACAGCTCCGTGGATCGGCGCGGCGGCCTCCGCGTTCGCATTGACGTCGGCGCCGGCCGAGATGAGCAGGTCCGCGGCGGCCACGCTGCCGCCTATCGCGGCGAAATACAGCACAGGCAGGTCGTGGACGCCGCGTGCATGGGCGAGATCGGGCTTGGCTTTCAGCTCGCTGTCAACCCGGTCCACCTGGGCCAGCGCAAGAGCAGTGAAGAAGTCGACGGGAGCGCCGCGCGATACGAGGTATTCGATGATCGCGCGATTGCCCATCTGCGTCGCAGCCTCGACTGGCGTCTCTTTCCACACTGCCGCGGCATTGATGAGCTCCGGATGCGCCTCGAGGATCTCCTTGACCCGAACCAGATTGCCGTGCGAGTTGCCCACCAGCTCATCGACAATCGCCTGTTCCATTTGCGCCCCCAATCTCGAGCAAGATAATTAGCATTGCTAAGTATATGCTGGCCGACCGACTGCATGGCGCGGCTCTGCATCTCATGCGGGGCATCAGGCAGGCCGACCGACGCCTGGGCGTGGGTCCGGCCCGGCTGTCGGCCCTGTCGGTACTGCTTTCCGGGCCGAAGACCCTGAGCGAGCTCGCGGAGGCGGAGCAGGTGTCGGCGGCGACCATCAGCAGGATCGGCGCCGGACTCATTCGCACCGGCCTGGCTCGGCGGGTTCCCAACCCAAGCGACGGCCGATCGGCGCGGCTGGAGATGACCGCGGCCGGCCGCCGGCTGATCAGCCGCGGTCGGCGTGCGCGCGTGGCGCGGCTCGAGGCGGCGGTGCGCCAGCTGACCCCAGAGGATCGAAAGGCGCTCGCGTCGGCGATCGACGCGCTGGAGCGGGCCGCCTGGGAAGTCCTGAAATCCAGGCGAGGCGGTTAGCGCCCGCTCGTCTTCTTCTTGGGCGGAGTCATCAGGTCGCACCATCGCCGGGACAAATCTTTCAGTTCGGATGTACGCGCCTTCGCCTCCGTCTCGTCTGCGAAGCGCATGAAGCGGGCGTTGGGCCCGGCGCCCTCCAGGTGCGGGTGCTTTGCCTTGTCCTGGATCACCTGGCCCCGGTTGAACATCAGGGTGACGTGCTTGTTGGCCACCTGCACGAAGCTCGCCATGTTGTCCTTGCAGGCAAACGTGATAGTCCCGTACTGCACCCGCTCCGTCATGCGTTCGTCAGCGCCCAGGATTGTCTCGCGCACGCGCTGCATCGCCGGCTCGCC
>VBFW01000287.1 GCA_005880525.1 Chloroflexota bacterium
AGGATAGCCGCGGCCGTCGATGCGCTCGTGGTGCGCGAGCACCAGCTCACGCCCGCGACGGTACTCGGGAAACTTTGCCAGGATCTCGGCGCCGGTCGCGGGGTGCAGCTTCATGATCGCGAACTCCTCGTCGGTCAGCCGCCCCTGCTTGTGCAGCACCTCGTCGGGCACCGCGATCTTGCCCAGGTCGTGCACGCGCGCGGCGAGGCGAATGAGCTCTACCTCGCTTTCAGCAAGGTGCATCTGCCGCGCGATGCGCACTGAATGCTCGGCCACGCTTTTCGAGTGCTGGCCTGTGTACGGGTCGCGCATGTCCACGACGTCCGCCATCGATTCGACCGCAGCGATCGTCTGGTCCCGCATTTGCACGGCGCGCTTCATTGCGAGCTGCAAGCCGGCGAGCGGGGCAAGCATCACCAGCGCAACCCACGCATGTGACGCGGAGACGATGGCGAGCACGTAGCCGGCGGCGTACATCGCGGCCGTCAGCTTCCACTCGACCGCTGCCGCCTCGAGCCATACCTGGACGGGGCTGCGCCCGCTCATCATCGCGACGGCGATCACGACGAGCGTGGTGGTGGTCACGTACATGGCCGCTGCCGCCGCGATCGCAGCAACCACCGCGCCGGCCCCGTCGGCGAGCGGGCCGGTGGTCAGGGCGCCGCGGTAGATGATCGCCGCCGCCGCTGCGGACAGGATCATCTGGCTCGTGTTGAAGAGCAGGTCGATGGGCCGGCGCCGCCTTTTGCCGGTGTTCGGGTTGCGGCGCAGGCACAGCGTGCCGTCGCCGAGGAACCGCACGAGCCCCACCAGCGCGACGGCCGTCGCCGCGGGAAACAGGACCACGAGCGCGAGGTCGATCGCCGGCGTCGCGTCGACCTTGTAGTTCTTCCGAATCATCACCGGGAAGTTGGCCGCGAGCACCCCGATGGACACGAGAACCGCGGCCAGGACCGGGTCGGACGGCGTGCGGGGCAGTCCGAGGACCGCGCCCAGCACGGCCGCCGCCGGGACGACGATGCCAACCAAGTAGAGGCGGAGCCCCCGGTTCACCGCTGTCGGCCTAGGTTCCGATCGTGAATCCGAAGCTCGTGGAGCCGCTTCCGCTGGTCGCGAACACGTTGGAACCGCCGACGGTGGCGTTGACGGCCAGCTTCACGCCCGGGACGGACACTCCGACGGTCGGGTCGTCATGACACAGCACCGCCGCGCTGGCACTCGTGGTGCCGGCGGCGAGCAGGCCAAGGCAAACGGCCAGGCTGAACAAGATTCTCTTCATTTCACTCCTACCCCTTGTTTTTTCGGCCACAACTTTGGCCCTGATGTACGAATTTAAGATCGGCTGAGTACAGGTTGGTCAAGAATCGGTAAAGATCGGTTCAGGACCCGCACCAGCCAGCGCAAAATTCCTGGCCGAGTCGCCTGGCTACGAAAAGTGGTATTGACCACTTGGGGACAATGTGCTTAACTCCCGTGCGTGAAGCTGGCTAGAGGGCCATACCACTTCGGCCGAGGGACCGCGTGACCAAGCAGGAAGAGACGCGCGAGCGGGTTCTCGACCTCATGGAGGCGCTCGCGGTGGGCCAGACCATCCCCTCGGAGCGCCAGCTGACCCAGGAGCTCGGCGTCTCGCGTCTGACCATCCGGGCGGCGCTCGACGAGCTGGTCCGCGACGGGCACCTCGACCGCCGCCATGGCAGCGGCACATACGTCACCCAGCCGAAGATCGCCCAGCCGCTGACCCTGACGTCTTTCAGCGACGACATGCGGCGGCGGGGGATGGTCCCGGGCAGCAGGACCCTCGAGCTCGTCGTCACATCCACGGGAGCGAGGATGGCGCGCCGTCTCCAGGTATCGCCCGAGGCGCGGCTGGTCCGCGTCAAGCGGTTGCGTCTCGCCGACGACCAGCCGATGGCCATGGAGGTGCTGCACATTCCAGAGGCACTCGTCCCGGGGCTGACGAAGTCCGACCTGGAAAACCACTCCTTCTACGAGCTCCTGGAGGAGAGGTACGGAATCGTCGTCGTCTCTGGCACCCAGAGCATCGAGCCCACAGTGACGTCGGAAGAAGAGTCGGAGGTGCTCGGGGTGCCCCTGCACATGCCGGCATTCCTGTTCGAGCGGACGACGCAGTCCGAGTCAGGTCGGATCGTCGAGTTCGTCCGCTCCATCTATCGAG